>CAZWPI010000018.1:0-20338 GCA_964636055.1 uncultured Candidatus Bathyarchaeia archaeon | reverse complement strand
TGAGCGCTATGGCGTTGAAAACATAAGCCTATGCACAATGAACAAAGACTGGAGCCGGAAAATAGGACAAGAGAGCACCTGGTACGCGAGCTTCAAATTCTTCTCGATGAACAGTCTCTCCATTTTTGACAAATTTAAGGATGATTTGGGCTTTTTCTGATACTTGTTCAAGCATTGGTGATGTGAAAACGAACCCTATATAACCTTCTTTCTTAAGCTCATCGAGATAGACTCTTCTAGAAGAAGATTGTTCTTTCTTGTCAATGTTATAATAACTCCTGATGACGAAAGATTTGGGCATTTCGACTTCGATTGAATCAAAAATGAGTTTTCCTTCCCATATTAAGAAAAGAGGGATCCCTTCATTGGGAAGAGCCCACTTCGCGATGAATTTTGAAATTACTTTAAATTCAGTTTCTGGATTTAACAAACTGAGTCTGCATTATTATTTCCGTCTTTGCTTTTTAATCTTTAGAATGCAAATTATCGCAATCCGATTCATCAGCCTCGCCCAAAACTACAAACTTGCCCCTCGGGCAGTCCTTTGTTTCCAGATTAGCATTCATAAATGGTTCGCTTCTTTCGTTTTCTTTTCCAATACAAACGGACATTGAGCGAATCGTTCTCTATTTTGAAGTTTTCCAGCGGTATCTACGATAGTTCAGTTCTACGTTTACCAGATAATCGTAGCAATGAAAGAACAGCGAGAGCTCGCAACCGGAAATACTCGTTACCAATGCCACAAGCCTTTTCCAGAGCTTTGTTTAGTTCGCTGTCGTCTATGACTGTTTCGCGACTTTCTCTGAAGGCATTGTTTCTAACCCGAGTCAAACCATGCCTCCAATGGGAACGACAAGATTTTCTGAGAAAAAGTTTGAAAAATGTGGTCTTTAGGTACTAAAAGAAAAAGGGAAGGTTGCGCGGGAGATGGAGATATTAGGTGGAGATAGCCTTTTTGCCCTGAATGCGGACAAAAACAATGAGCATCAAATCCTCGCCAAGAACCCATGCAAGCGAAAAAGCATCAAATCGGGTGCAGCGATTCCGGTAAAAGCTTGCTACTCTTTGGGTAAAGGACTCTTCAGCCTCACCATACATTGTCGTATAGTGCGCATGGTTGTTGAGACCATGTGAAAAATCAACCGAGACTATTGACGAAATTCAACCTGTTTTGTAAGCTTTTCGCGCAGATCATAAGGGAAAGCCTCGATTCAGCGGACAGGTGTCATGTCGTGGTGAGGAGGAGCAAAATTTTTATGCTTGATCGTAAATGTGAGCGAGAGGGAAAACTATTTGAGGTGGTATTATTGGCTTGTCATAGCCATCTTAGCCGTTGTGGGAATTTCCACATTTGTTCCTGCGCCTGGAAGTCCATCAAACTTAGTTGGGTACTCTTCGTTTGATCCATTTGCGCCGATAAGCGGAATAGTACTTTGGATTATTGCTGGGGCAATCTACTGGTTTGGAAAGAAAAACGAAAAGAAACCATAATTTCCCTTCTTTTTAGGTTTATCTCGGAAAGGTTGTGTTCCACAGGAAACAGACGCGCACCGCCTTGTCTGAATACTGCGTGTTAAAGTATGTGCCAATTAGTGAATGCTTCCAAGCTGCTCCTCGTGATGCGGAAAGAATAAATAATTAGAAGGTGTACGGGAGCTTATGACGGCGCCTCCCTTTTTAGTCTCATATTCAATAACGAGGAAATGCAATCTCAAGTGTAAGCATTGCTACAGCGACGCCATGGATACGCAGTCGCCTGACGAACTCTCGACTATGGAAGCGAAGGGGGTCTTGGATGACCTCTCAAAATGGGGCATAAGGCTTTTGATTTTTGATGGAGGCGAGCCTCTCTGCAGGGATGATTTCTTCGAGATTGCCAAGTACGCTTCGGATAAGGGCATGAGAACAGTGGTGGGCAGCAACGGCGTTCTTATCGATGTTGCGGTGGCTCGTAGAATGAAGGATGCTGGGGTCAGGATGGTGCAGATCTCCATCGATGGTGCGAAGCCCGAAACTCATGACTCATTTCGAGGCGAGGAAGGAACTTTTCATAAAGCCCTGCAGGGAGTCAAGGCTTGTAAAGAGGCAGGTCTGCCTTTCCAGTTTGGTATGGTCATTAGGAAGCAATCACTCCCCGAGATTCCAGACATGCTGAGGTTGGCGGTGGAGAGTGGGGCAACCGCCGCGGAGTTCTTCGACCTCGTGCAGCTTCCAAGAGTCAAACAGAACTGCCCTGAACAAATCCTAAGCGTAAGTGAAAGGAAAAACGTTATGGAATGGCTGGCTGAAGCGCAAAAAGACTGCCCGATAGTGATTAGGGTTCCCGGCTCCCCAATGTACCCTCTAATCCTTAAGCAGAGAAACGTCCAGCCGAAGCATTTCCCAGCTAACATGCTGCGCAGAATCCCGTATTATGAGCGAGGATGCGCCGCTGGGATGCCTAATGGCTACCTCACCATACTTCCAAACGGCGACGTGATACCGTGCATGCTTCTACAGCCACGGCTGGGCAATATCAGAGAGAAAAGCATCATTGACATTTGGGATGAATCGCCGACCTTGTTAAAACTCCGATCAAGAAGCCTCTTAATAGGCGAGTGCGGAAAATGTTCTTACAGAGACGTATGCGCTGGGTGCCGAGGCAGAGCCTACGAAGAAACAGGCAACATGCTAGCCTCAGACCCTGGATGCTGGCTCGCTTGACCCCTAACGCCCCGTTTCTGGTTTGAACGATACGGAATCACCGTCTCGTCGACAGCGTTTCTGAGTTTGCCGTCGCTGTACTGGCTGTCTGCTATCACGCTTTTCAATCTGGTTGCAGACTGTTTGAGAATCAATTTTGTTTTCTTCAACATGTTCAGCGAGTGTTTCTGCTCGTTCTGGTTGGCGGAAGCAAGAGTGCAGACCAGAGGAAGCATAGTTTTGGAATCGATAGCTAAGTGAAGTTTATAGCTTAGCCCGAAGGCTCTGCATACGCGTCCGACTCTGGCGTCTTTGTCTGAATAGCCAGTCTGGCTGTCCAATGGATCGCGTGTGCTCCACGCCTTTATGAAGGAAGCAAAGATGGAATCAATGTTTCTTGCACCGTTCCGTTTCAAGAGCTTAAAACAACTTTCTCTTCTATTATGTTGATGAGGTGGGTTTCTCCGACTTTCCGGATGAACCGCTGACGACACTTCTGGGGTAGCCTTTTTCGGCTGGTTTGATGAGGCACAGTCGTCTAAGCTTTGGGTCTGCGTCGAGTAGTCTGGTCATTTCTCTTAGGCCGCGAACTCCTTTCATGCGCATGACGATGAAGGTTCTGAAAAGTCCTGATGGGTTTCTTGGGGGTCTTTCTGGCCCAGAAGTGTGAAAGCAACCGTTCAGAACGTGTTTAGCAAAGCTTAAGTCGATGTTTCGAAAGAGGGTTTCTAGGGTCTCGTGTTCATCTTGTCCCGCTAGGACTCACCTCCTGAGCTTGGATGTACTCATTTGATACGAGACTCCTCTTCTCAAAATAAGCTTTTCAATTTCGGGACAAGGCAACGCGCTTGAGAGTGGAAACAATTGGCTCTAATTCTGAGAAACTGATAAATTAGTCTCTGCCATAACTGAACGTTAAGGTGGCAAATTTGGTTACTAAAAAAGTAATGCATTTTCATGGATGCCAGATGGCAACCACTAATTCCGTGAAACTGCACAAACTGAGGAAGCTCATAGCGTGGCTATCAGACAAAGAGGGAAGGGGAATGGAGTTCATCTCGCTCTACATACCTCGGGAGAAATCAATAGATGAGATAGTCGCAATCCTCAAGGAGGAGTCTGATTCTGCTGTCATGAAATCTGAGAGCGTTAGGGATCGCCTTCAAGACGCCCTCAAGAATGTAATCCAGCGTCTAAAGCTGCAGAAGGAAATTCCAGAGAATGGGCTCGCGATATTTGCTGGAACTTTCGTCGCGAACGATTCGGAAAGCGAAGTTTTGAACGTCGAAGAGCTCGTCCCACCAGAGCCGATTACCGCCTATCTTTACGAGGTTGACGACCATTTCCGGTTAGAGCCGCTAAGGGAAATGCTAAGAGACCAAAGAGTTGTGGGGCTTGTCGCCATGGATTCAAAGGAAGTCAGCTTTGGGGTACTTGATGGTGAAAGACTCGAATTAATCGAAAATATCACGTCGGGGATTCCAGGAAAGTCTGGAAAGGGCGGGGAGAGCCAAAGAAGGTACGAAAGAGAACGTGACATGGAACTTACATACTTTTTCCACAGGGTTGCGGAGCATGCAACAAAGGCATTTCTCGAGAACCATAAAGTTACGGCGTTGATCGTTGGAGGGCCGGGTCCAACGAAAGAGGATTTCTTAAAGGGTGATTACCTTCATTATGAGCTAAAGAATGTGCTTCTGGGCAGAGTTGATACGCAATCCGCTGGCAGAGAAGGGGTTAGAGAGGTGCTTGACAAATCATCTGAGACACTGAAGAATATTTGTGTGCCAGAGGAGAAGAGGATCGTGCAGCGCCTTCTGGCAGATATGGGCAAGCAAGATGGTTTGGCTATTTGCGGGTTAGATTCAGTGTTGGACGCGCTTAAGAATGGTGAAGTGGAGGTTGCACTAGTGGCGGATAGTACAGATATGGTTGAAATTGTTGTAATGTGCAAACGATGCGGACTATCAAGGGCGAAGATAGTGGATAAGGAGAAGAAGGTTCAAACTGTACAGGAAATGATATCGAGCCCTTGCGAGAGGTGCAACGCGGTTGAATACGAGGTGGAGGAGAAGGATATAATAGATGTCTTGGAGGATGTGGCTTCACAGACAGACGCAAGGGTTGAGGTGATATCTTCAGAGTCGGAAGAAAAAGCAAAGCTCACAGCTTTGGGAGGCTTTGCCGCTCTCTTGAGATACAGACCCAGATAAAGTGGAATATGTATGAAATGTGCCTCAAGCTCAACCTAATTTACATAAAATTAGCAATTTTCTAAAAGGCAGCCGGGTTTTTTTGCTGCTGGCTGGTTTATTCTTGATTTTTCGGTGTTGTTTTCTTCGGTTCGCTGCCTTTTTGGTCCTCAGGTAGTTCTTTGAAGCCGTACATGCTTACGGGCGGCCATCCTGCTTCGGGCATGACCGAGGGCACCAGCATTATGGTGTTTGTGCCTGATTGCTGTCCTAGTTCGTACAGTATGTTCATCCATCTTAGCCTTAAGCCTTGGGGGCTTGTCTCGTAATTGCGGGCTGCTTCTATCATTTTTTGAGACGCTTCAAATTCTGCCGTAGCCAGGGTCACTCTCGCCATTCTTTCGTGTTCGGCCTGCGCCTGTCTGGACATGGCGTCCTGCAAGTTGCCGGGTATTATGACGTCTCTCACTTCGACTGCCGTGGCTTTTATTCCCCAAGCCTCAGTTTTCTCGTCAATGATCTCGCGCAGGTGAGCCCCAACTTTTTCCCGTTCCGCCAGCAACTCGTTGAGTGTGACCTTACCTATAACTTCCCTGAGGGTTGTCTGAGAGGCTAATTGCGTAGCTTGAACATAGTTCTCAACCTGCAGAACAGCTTTCTCCAAGTCTACAGGCTTCATGTATAGTACCGAATCCACGTTTACGGGAACATTGTCTTTTGTCAGAGTCGACTCGGTTCGGAATTGGATTGTGTCCAGTCTCGTTGAGATTTTTAAAGGCGCCCTGTCAATTAAGGGTATGAGATAAACAACTCCTGGTCCTTTCAAGCCTACGTAGCGTCCGAGCCTCAGAACGGGCATCCTTTCCCATTCTCTTAGAACTCTTATGCCGCTCAAAAAGAAGAGTGCAATCACAAAACCTATGAATGCAACGATGGGCGTTAAGACGTCAACCAACTGACTTCTCCTCAATAGGTCAAGTTGCTTTCTTGCCATAAAACCTTTTGTTTTGTAGTGTCAGACAAAAGCTTGCACGTACACAAGTGCAGATTTACACCGTAACTCTTCAGGTTAAATCTTATAAGTGACTACTTGATTTGAAATCAATTTGACAAGACTATGACACGTTTTGGCCTCAAAACTCGGTTGCTCTTCGTCTGCGTTTTTCTGTTGATTTCTATATTGGAGAGTGCGGCAACATCACAGAAGCAAGTTTCTGCCGAAGCACAAACTGGTCCTGTTATAGTTGCCAGCTTCACGGTACCCGTAGATCCTGGCTCTTCCCTTTTTATGAACAGGGTTGCTGACTACGCAGTAAGTCAAGGCGCTTCAGCCGTGGTTATCGAGATGAACACGCCAGGCGGCTTACTCACCGACATGATTTCCATAGTCTCCTCGGCGACTAAGCTGAACCAGTCGGGAATCCCCACGTACACGTATGTGGTGCCGAACGGGCTTGCCGCCTCTGCTGGAAGCTACATCGCCATGGCTACCAACAAGATTTTGATGGGTTCAGGCTCCGCCATCGGTCCGAGCACGCCCATTGTTGTCGGAGGCACCGCGCTAGAACAAAATCACACCCAAGCTGCCATGCTGAGCCTCATGATCAGCCTTGCGGAAAAATGGGACAGAAACACCACAGCAGTTTACAACATGGTGCAGGCGGATCAAGCTTTCACGGCTTCTGAGGCGGTTAAGTACCATGTCAGCGATGGGTTCGCAAATTCCCTAAACGAGGCAATCAACGAGTTTGGCTTGTCTGGGAAACCTGAAATCTTTATGAGTGAAAGCTTGTATGACCAGTTCATCAGCGCCCTGAGCAACACGCTGTTGGATGGCATACTGATCCTCTTCGGAATAATCGCCATCGTTTTGGACATTTACCACCCAACCATCATCCTGAGCATAGTTGGAATCGTAGCCATCGTTCTCGGGATGATAGGCGCAGAAGTGGTTGCCGCCTCAATATTTGGCTTAATCATAATCGCAATAGCCTCAGTGCTAATAGTCTTAGAACTGAAACTTGGACATGGATTCGCCATGATCGCAGGCGTCGTGCTTGGCGTTTTCGGCATCCTCCTACTGACCCAAGGAATGAGCTACTCACCATCACCAATAACGTTCGCAACGGAATTTGAGCTTGCCTTGATAGCAGTCGTTGGCATCGTTGCCGGCCTTTACATCAGATGGATAATAGGCCCGATAAGGCGTCGCAGCAAACTGACTGGCCCTGAAGCGCTTATAGGAAAAATTGGCGTGGCTATAACTGATTTGCAACCCAGAGGCGAGGTCAGAGTTGAGGGAGTCATCTGGAGAGCCGAATCAGTATCTGGGAACATCCTTAGAGGCGAATCCGTCAGAGTCAGAGCTATAAAAGGATTAGTTTTAGAAGTTGAAACCCCTTCAGACGCTCCAGCCAGCAGCATTCCAAAACCGACATAGTTTATAATCGTGTCTCGCGCCCAGTTGCTGCTTATTATGGAACCGATGAAGAGCATTATTAATCCAGCAGCGATTGTAGTCATGCTGCTAGGTAACGGTTCCTGATTTCTTCCTCGGTGCTTTTGGGAGCGTTCACTTCTTCAGCCACACGTACTCAACTCTCTGCCAATGAAGTTATCGCTTTATATATGTTGCTTCAAGCATATAATTTTTAGGTGTACGCTGCCCGCGAGGAGAAAATTTCGGAGTTTCTCTTCAACCTAATTTGCACGGTTATCCAAAAAGATGCCCAATAATTGGGCGGTTGCGATGAAGCGTATGCGGGGTTTGCTTACGGCTTCGCCTTTTCTTTGTTGAGCGTTGCCATAAAGCAGTCTTTGTGATATATCTTCCCATAGTTTTCAGGTGCAACGTAGGAACTGGCTTCCGACCATCGCCACATCTGACCACGCGTGGGGTACTTGCCGACTAAAATGAAATCTTCAAATGTTTTTACGGGTTTGCCGCAGTATTCACAGTTCATGCTTGAACACACTTCTCTGCTGTTGATGGTTGGTTTTAGGATAAAAGTTTTTGTCCCTAACACGGAGAAAATGGTCATTAGACATTAAGCTCAAATCTGCTACAACCTTAAGCTCACGCTTAGCTCCAGCAGAACTCACGGAGCAAAGGAGAAAAGACGAGGTGCGCTATCAAAAACACGAAACAGCATGCTTTCCTTCTTCACCAACCTAGCTTTTCAAAGGCACCGCAAAAAACTAATAATTCAGTTAGAAATGAAGAGTTTGCTGAGGCTTTGGAAGCGAAATTAAAGGAGAAAAGAGAATGCAATCGATGATTATTAGAACCATCGCTCATTCTATCCAGAGCCTTCTCAGCCCCTCATCCCTATAACTTCTTTCCCCTTTTTTATGCGGTTAATTATCTTGAGATGGTTTAAACGTATGTAATCAGCGCCTCTTCTGACAACTTGGAAAAAACTTCAATTTTGAAAAACCTTCATATACACAAATTCGCACCTAAAGTGAAAGGGTTGCTATGATTCAGGACGACGAATACATTCGAACATTGATGGGGCTGGGACTCACTTTTTTGCAGGCAAAAACGTACTTGGCACTTATTAAGCTTGGAAAAGCAGAAGTAAAAACAATTTCGAGGGCTTCGAGCGTGGCTCGACAAGATGTCTACCGGGTAATGCCTGCACTTCAAAAACTGGGTCTGGCAGAGAAAATAATAGCTACACCAACCATGTATCAAGCCATACCATTACGGATAAGCCTTTTAACTCTGATTCAACAAAAAATAGAGGAAAATGCCGAGCTTCAAAAGAAGGCAAAAGCGCTAATCTATGATTTCGAAGAGAATAACTCTGGAATAGAGCTTAAGGAAGACGAGCCGCAATTCATAATCACTTCTGAAAGATCAATTTTTCGTAAAAGGATCGCAGAGTCAACTGATGCAGCTCAAACAAGCACGGATGCAATTTATTCACTGGAAGGCTTCAGGGCAATATTATTTAACCATCGCAAATACCTCAAGAGGGCACTGAGAAGAGGAGTGAAAATTCGAGTAATCATAGAAAAACCCGAAAATCAGCAATTAACAAAAAGAATCGCACATGACTTAATGAAAGATCCTTCCTTTAAGCTCAAGTACACTTCTGCTCATGCCCCCGTTTGCATGGTGATATTTGACAGCAAAGAAGTGAATGTTCGTATATCTGATGGAGCAGTGCCCAGCTTATGGTCAAACAACCCCAACATTGTAAACCTTGCCGTAAGCTACTTTGACGAATTATGGAATAAGGCATATGAAAATCTCAACCCAAACCAAAAGTTTACACGCAAGAGCTCGAAACTGAAACAACCGCAGACGGCAAATTCTCACCACACAACAGAGCTGACCACGAGTTTACGCTGCACTGGCTCTGTCTCCAAATTCACTTAGGTTACTTGAGGGGATAAGCTTTTCTCACACGCTAAACTCATAGCCTAACTCGGCGGAAATGGGCAAAACATATAATTGAAGAAACCGCATTTTCTCTGCGGTAAATCAATAGGTGCAGAAGCCAAATGGAATCACCGAAGCCGAAAATAACGCGCAAGACTCTGCTATTTCCACTAATAGGCTTAGTTGCCTTTTTCTTGTACATTTACCTTTTTAAAGTGGACGTTACAGCCATAATCGCTACAGCACAACGTGCCGACCCATTTCTCTACGCCTTAGCTGCAGCACTTAGTTTATTAGAAGTGTTCTTTTTCTCGGTGTCATGGCGTGTCCTAGCCAATTTCCTCCTGATTAAGCTGTCTGTCATAAGATCCTGCCTTTTCGTCTGGTACGGGATTTTCGTGGACACTATAGTCCCAGCAGAATCTGTGAGCGGCGAAGCCCTGCGAGTATATTTGGTCACCAAAGAACAAGGCAACAGCGCATGCGGTCGGGTGGTAGCGTCCCTTGTCGCTCATAGAATCTTGGGCATGGTCATGAACGTTGCGGTCCTCATCGTAGGCATGGTCATACTCTACACTGAAGCAGAAATTAACCCTTTAATTTTCAACCTTATTCTTCTTATAGCAGTCGGCATCGCTATCACGCTTCTTTTGATGATATTTTTCTCTTATAAAGAAGAATGGAGCGTAAAAGTAATCAACTGGCTGGTACGAGTGGGCAAGTTCCTTACTCGAGGAAGATGGCACAGACAGTTAACCAAGATTAGGGAAGACGCTTGCCGAATAGCAAAAAGCTTTCATGATTCAATGAAAGAATTCAAACATAATCCCAAAGCGCTTATTTTTTCCCTGTTTTATCTCGCGATAACTTGGATATTCAGTTTAAGCATACCGTATTTGGTTTTCATGTCATTAAGCTATCCTGTTTCATGGAGTGTTATTCTCATAACTTCAGCCATAGTTCTGGCTGTCAAGTCTATACCTCTCGGCGTCTTCGAGGTGGGGATTCCAGAGATAACCATGACCACCGTGTACATTTCACTTCTAGGACCAGGAGCAGCAGAAATAAGCGCCACAGCAACAATACTGACTCGGCTATTAACGCTTTGGCTCAGATTCTTCGTAGGTTTTATAGCGCAACAATGGCTCGAATTGAAACCCGTTTTAGCTCCAGCGAGCAACATACCTGTGGAAAAAGCCTAAAAGCACCCTTTCTCCTTCTCTGTTTTACGACAGGCGCATGAACATAAAAATTGAACACGTATCAATTAGCCATTTAAGCAAGCTTTACGAAATAGAAAAACAGTGTTTTGAGCAAGAAGCGTTCACAAAACAAGAATTAGCTTACTTGTTAACCGATTACAACGCCATAGGATTAGCCGCAAGAGTAAACGGCGAGATAGTTGGTTTTGCAATAGCACGAGTAGATATCTTGAGAAAAGCGCGATTCGGACACATTCTCACATTGGACATAACACCTGCCTATCGCCGCAGAGGAATAGCGCAAAAGCTGCTCCGCGAAATTGAAACTACACTGAGAGAAAGAGGCATTAAAGAATGCCGGTTAGAAGTTCGAGAGGATAATGTTGCTGCGTTAAGCCTTTACCAAAGGCTCGGGTACAAGAAAGTTGGCAAGCTTGAGAAATATTATGGCGACACGAACGGTTTATATCTTAAAAAAACCTTGCAATAACATCCTCACCACAGCTTCACCGCCTCAAGAATACACAAGCTCTTTTGCCAAGTCGGCATCAAAAATTACAGCCAGAACTCAATTTCACTACGGCCAATTTATGGTTTGAGAAATAACGTTTAAAAATGTTGATGCAAATAGACTATGTTGGTGGGGGAAATGGGAGATTCACGGCGACGCAAAGCAAGGGAGCAAACTCTCGTCCGAACCATCGTTGTTTTGATACGCAACACCACTTGGCGATGCGGCAAAGTTGAAAAATCTATTGTTCAACACCTTTACAAGCGGCACAGAAATTTTGGTAAGCCAGGAGAGTCCGTTCGAGACATTATGCAACATTTGAACTGCAGTGGAGCTAAAAAAGACGAGTGCATAGACGCTATCAAGCGTTTGGAAAAAAGGAATATAGTGAAAATATTGCCGCTGTAACTTTCGCTTTTCGTTTTCAAGTGTTTACTTAACGAGTTCTTTCGCGCTGTCAATCCATTTGTTAACAATTTTCGGGGATATTTTCAGTTTCTTCGCTATGTCTTTTGCCGAAGCTTTGGAAAGGTCATCAGCGTTGCTTATGCCTAAAGCCTTTAGTTGTGTGGCTCTTTTTTCGCCGATGCCTTTAACCTGCGTGAGGTCAATTGTTGCCGCCACAGAAGCTGCGGGAGTTGGCGCTTTTGTTATCGCGGGTTTTTCCATCGGAGCTTCAGCTTTTTCTTCTGCGGGCGCTTCCGCTGTCGCTGCGGGTTGAGTTTCAGGGATTGCTGCTTGAGGCGCTGTCACTGCTGGCTCGCAAGCTTGCGCTTCAGTTTTTGGTCTTTGAGAGTAGCCTAAGCCGATTGATAAGAGTCCTAGCACTACGGTTGTGACGACCCAGAGGCTTCTGGTTTCTGATGCTACGCCTTCGATTGTTACGACGAAAGGTATTACTGTTATGATTAAGAGTATCGCCGCTAGTGCGTATAAGGTATAGTCTAAACGCATGTTCATTCCTGCATCTTCTATCTTTTGTGGGAGGGCTTAAATAATTTTCTCCCTTGCTGGAAGCTCCCTGAAAACTGTGGCTTGTAACAGCCCTATTTTAGAAGTTTATCTTCAGAAGGAGGCTGCTTTATTAAATCGTGTTTCATGAGAAGCTCTGTTGACTGCCGCGCGTTCTGAATTATGGCGGAAGCTCGCTGGTACAACTCTTGCCGACTAGGCTTTACCCGCGCTACTCCCTGCTCAATGGACTTGAGGGCGCAGGCAACCGCTTCTCTTGGGAAAACCTCCCATTCCTCCATTCTCGGCAGAATATCCCGTTCGTGCATGCCTCTTTCCTCGGCGAACTTTGCCAGTTCCTGCGCTGCGGCGATGCACATGTCATCTGTAACGGTTTTCGCCTTCACGTCTAACACTCCGCGAAAGATTGCTGGAAAACCCAAGCTGTTGTTAACTTGATTGGGGAAGTCGCTTCTGCCCGTTGCCACAATCTGCGCTCCTGCGGCTTCTGCTTCCCAAGGCCATATTTCAGGGATGGGGTTGGCGCAGGCGAAGAGCACGGCGTTGTCTGCCATTGTTTTTATCCAGTCTTTTTTTATGGTGTCTGGACCTGGTTTTGACGCGGCAACCACAGCGTCTACGCCCTTGAAGGCTTCGGCTATGGCGCCTGTTCTTCCCTCGGCGTTTGTTTTCTGGGTTAAGTCGTATTTCCACGGGTCTTCTTCTTCCGTTATGTCCTTTCTAGCCGAGTTAACTACGCCTTTGCTGTCCACCATTATTATGTTGCCGGGTTTGACGCCCCACCTGATTAGCACGTACGCTGTGCGTATGTTAGCGGCTCCAGAACCCACAAGGGTTATGAGGCTTTCGCGTGGCTTCTTGCCCACGATCTTAAAAGCGTTTATCAAGCCTGCCAAAATAACGGTGGCGGTTCCCTGCTGGTCGTCATGCCAAACTGGAATTCGCAATCGCTCTCTGGCTTTTTCCAACACATGAAAACATTTCGGCTTCTCTATATCTTCCAGGTTTATGCCGCCGAAAGAAGGCTCCAAAAGCTCGCAGGTGCGCACGATTTCGTCGGAGTCTCTGGTTTTCAGGCATATCGGGAACGCGTCCACGCCGCCCAAGTACTTGAACAGGAGCGCTTTTCCTTCCATCACGGGCATGGCTGCTTCGGGTCCGATGTTGCCTAAGCCCAGGACGCGTGTGCCGTCGGTGACTACGGCAACGTAGTTCCAGCGGTTTGTAAGCTCGAAAGACTTGTCTGGATTCGCCTGAATCTCCCTGCAGGGCGCTGCCACTCCTGGGGTGTACCATATTGCAAAGTCATCCGTGTTCCGTATGGCGCATTTAGACATGACCTGGACTTTTCCCTCGTAAAACCTGTGCATAGGCGGCGATAGCAACGCGGGTTTCTTGGCTTTAGCTAACAGTTCTTCCACGGTAGACTTTTTCTCTTCCTTCTCGGCGACCAAAACGATTCGTCTCCTTCCGAACAAAGGAAATGGCGGGTGGTTCTGTTTTAACTTTTTGCCAAAAAGAAAGGAAGCCTTTTAACGCGAGCCGTTTTCACTTAGATATGCCTGTAAAGCATAAGTTAAACTATATTGCTGTACATCCACAGATTGTGGGAAAAAGGAGGTTTTCTATGCTTTTCCAGCGCTTCCGAACAACCGCATTTTGCCCTTGGCGACTTCCTTCATGGCTTCCCTTGCGGGACCCAGAATCTTTCGTGGGTCAAAATTTTTAGGCGAGTTAGTTAGAACTTCGCGCACCGTGGCTGTAAACGCTAAGCGCAGGTCTGTGTCAATGTTGACTTTCGCTATGCCCAGCGCGATGGCTTTTCGGTACTCGTCCTCAGGTATCCCTTTCGCTCCGCTTAGCGCAGCACCGTATTTGTTTGCTTTCTCGATAAGCGACTGCGGCACGCTTGAAGCACCGTGCAAGACAAGCGGAATCAATACTTTCTCGCTGATTATTTTGAGCCTTTCCAGATCGAGTTTGGCTTCGCCCTTGAATTTGTAAGCGCCATGCGAGGTGCCAATCGCCACCGCCAACGTGTCCACGCCCGTTTTCTCAACAAACTCCACAGCCATATCAGGATCAGTCAGGATGGCGTCTTTCTCCTCCACGCTTCGCTCCTCCACGCCCGCAAGTTTTCCCAGCTCAGCCTCAACACTGACGCCTTTCGGATGCGCCATGTTAACAACGCGCTTTGTCAACGCCACGTTTTCATTGAACTCCAAGAAGGAACCATCTATCATTACTGAGCTGAAGCCAGCGTCAACGCATTTCGCCGCTGTTTCGAAGGAATCTCCATGGTCAAGGTGTATAGCCATCGGAACCGAGTGAAGCCCTGTTGCCGTTTTCGCCAAGCCAGTTATGTACTGCAGTCCAGCGTACTTGATTACGCTTGGCGTTATCTGCATTATCACGGGTGATTTCTCTTCCGCAGCCGCCTCAGCCACCGCGGTTAGGCTTTCAAGGTTTTGAACGTTCAAAGCGGGTATAGCGTAGCCGTTTTTTCTGGCTGGAACCATTAAATCCTTGTTTGTTACAAGCATCATAGTCTCTCCTTATTTAGGTTAGGCAACACTACGGATGATTTAATATTTATAGCTTAATCTGCGCACAGCAGCATGCTACGGCTTCTTGCTTAGCCCTATGAAAACTGCAACGCCGACTACGCTAATAACCGCGATTACAATGACCATAAAGAGCATCTGTGGCATTCCAAAAATGTAATGGTCAATCTCATAATTCAACGTTACAAGCTTGTTTTCTGTTTGGTCGGTGTTCGTAAAGTTCAGTGTGTATTCGCCTTCAGCGGCGCAGACGAAGCTGTAACTGAAATCGCCCGACTCGCCAAAATCTCTCACCGTGCCGTTTGGAAAGCTTATGGAAAAACGCAAGGTGTTAGAGGTGACTCCAATAACTTTGAATTGTATCAAAACGCGGTCTTCCACGATGAGATTTATGGAGTGCGTCACTTCCTCTCCGCCTTTCACTGTAAGGTTGGTGGTTGTTGCGTGACCAAGCCCTATGAAGACGACAGTTAGCGCTAAAATAATAAGGATGTAAACTGGCGATCTTCTAAGACGTGTCATCGCAATTTATTTTATGGCTTTCATACCCATAATTTTTATGAAATTGCGATTCAGAGACGGAATATTAATCGAAACGCTGTTGTATTTGTGACGCCAAATACAGCGCAAATTTTACAAAGACCCCTGCGCACTTAGGATAGGAGGAACCTACCGTGACGTGTTACTTTAGGCATCTTGCGCAGGTTTTTGAAAAAGCAGGCATGGTTACTTCCCAAAATAGACAGGAAATCGACAGAATAATACATGACATTGTAGGCGTAAAGTACAAAAATTGCCCAGCTGCCTGGAGACAGGTAAAAACTCGCGTCTTGGAAGACGAAGCTGGTTTCGTTTCGATGTTGAAAGATGCGTGGGCCAACCGGAAGTGAAGTTAGTTTTGGTTAAGAGTTGAGTATGTCATGCAGTTGAGAGAATAATTCGAGAAAACGGTACCCTTTTTGGGTTGTAACATACTTGTTCTTGCTGGTCTTGAGCAAACCCTGAGAAGTTAGAGCCTTAAGATGTTTCTTTAATTGTGCATAGTTCAGGTTAGCCTTGTACATTATGTTCGTCTTGGCTTTTTGTCGATTACAATAGCACAGGATTTCCGCCATAATCTCCAGTCGCCCTCTTTTTGAGCTGCTGGTGAAGTTCCAGCCGTTGCTTTGTCTCAGCTTTACTAATTTGGTTTCAACTGCGTATTCTATTGGCGCCATCTCGAGTTTTGCACTTAGCTTAGTTTCACTTAAAATACTGCTTGCCATGCTCTTTCCCCCATGTTTGAAATTATAACTTACATGGGCACTTCATGTTCATAAACAAATGTGACTGTATCATTACAACAACAAAAACCGCAAAAACCACGCCCTCACTCTTAAATAACACAACAAAGAACACAAAAACGAGGGAACAAGCGTACCTAAAAAATTAATGATTTTCTCCGACGGCGGCGCCAGAGGCAACCCAGGACCAGCCGCCATAGCTTTCGTAATCCTGTCGGACAAAGATCAGATTTTGATGACAAAATCGCGTTATATAGGCTTACGTACAAATAATCAAGCCGAATACGAGGCGTTGATAGCGGCATTGGAATCAGCAATAGAGCTTTACGCTGAGGAGGTCATCTGCCACCTCGACAGCGAACTAGTCGTCAAGCAAGTCACTGGAGAATACAGCGTGAAAAACTCGGAGCTGAAGAAATTGTGGAATAAAGTGAGGGAATTGAACAGGAACTTCAAAAAAGTTAGTTTCATAAGTGTGCCCCGAACCAGCATTCAAATTCAGAAGGCAGACGCGCTTGTTAATGAAGCATTAGACGAACATGATAAGAACGATAGTGGAAAAAGCCCCGAATAATAACCGTGCTTACCTCTTTTTCAGCTTAATCGCAATCTCTTTATAAATGAATCGTACACTCCTACACGGTAGGTGAAAAATGTACATGTTTGTTCACACGAGCATACGGACAAGCAATATGGAACGGTCAATTGACTTTTACACAAGGCTTCTCGGTCTCACCCTTCTCAGTCGGCGAGAGATACCGCAGAACAACGCTGAGATCGCTTTTCTCCGAGACTCGCAAGCAAAAGGCGCTACGCTTGAGTTAACTTTCTACCGCAAACAGAAAAAGTTCAGTCAACCCGACTACGAAGACCGCGTTTTCGATCATCTTGCCTTCGAAGTTGAGGACATGAACCCGGCAATCGAGGCAATGAGGAACGCGAAAGTCACGATAACTGATGAGCCTTTCAAGCTCAGCCCAGCAGGACCCTTGATAGCTTTTGTGGAAGACCCAGATGGAACGCTTATTGAGCTGATTGAGCGAAAGTGAAGCATCACCTGCTGATTAGAATCTGGTCACCGCTGATCTGCAGTTCGTATTTTGGCTCGGGCTTCTTTGCGGGTCCTCTGATGACCTCGCCGGTTTTGATGTTGAAAACTGAGCCGTGGCAAGCGCATTTTAGGGTGTCTCCGCTAAGCGTGCCGTTTGACAGCGCGCATCCCCTGTGCGTGCATTTGTTGCCGATGGCGTAGAAAGAGCCGTCCAGGTTCACGAGCAGGATGGATGTGCCATTAGCGTTAACTGCCTTCATCTGATTCGGCTTCAAATCAGCAGTGGACGCGAGTTTGATGAGTGCCATTGGTCAATTCACCTCCGAAAATCCAACTGCTATAACGTAATGCCAAGATAAAAACCGTTACTGTCCCGCTTCTATGGAAGATTTTTAGAAAGTGACAAACACTTGCGCCGTGAATTACATACAGTCAACTCAAGTCGAAGCTGTATGTAAAACTCGAGCCAGAAAGCAAATTCGATAGTCTTACATAAAAGACAGCCAAATTACCGACTTTGCTCCAAACACTGCTCGTTCAAAGGGACAATTTGAATTTCAACATCTTCATCTACCAGATGGGCTGTGCCGTCTGGGCAGTAGACTTTTCCGCCCTTACCGACTTTGCTATAGCGTTTGCTGCACGCCTTCATCTGAGAACAACCATTACAATCTCGCGACAACACCTTTTTGTCACCTCATATTTCGTTTTCAACGCAAGTTAGTCCAGAGCCACTTTTATGTGTAGTTAACCCATAATCTATAACGCGTATATTGAGCCCAAATAATCTTTTCCAAGCCGCTGTTTACTTCGCTTTCCCCAGTCAGATTCATTTTCCTTTATATAAGGGGGCTATAGACTGTTTCGAGCGCTAGTACAGCAAAATTTCAGGTAAAAGTTTAAGAGTTACATTTATGTCTAATCTGCGTCAGGTGCATAAGCATGCCAACACATGGCTCATTATCCAAAGCAGGAAAGGTAAGAGCGCAAACTCCGAAAATTGAGGCTAAAGAAAAAATCAAGCCCAACCCAAAAGCCAGAAGCAGGCGAAACTATGAAAAGCGCATAGTTCTGCAGAGAAAAGCTGGGCAAAACTGGCTATAAACGCTCGATCATACTTCTTTTTGGATCAAAATTCTATCCTGCGTCAGCCTAGTTTATCTATCACTTAGCCGAAACCTAATACGGTATCCTAACCTTGAACACAGACAGTGCGGCACGAGACGTCATAAACGCGCTTCTTCGTTTGCCTTCGCCCACTCACGATGATGTAAACCGCCTCAAAACCCAAGTCGCAGCCAAACACCAGCTTACACGCATGCTTTCAAACGCCGAAATAATAACCGCGCTAAAGCCCAAGGAAAAAACCAAGCTTCTGCCAGTCCTGCGAAGAAAAACCACACGAACCATCTCAGGCGTCACAGTAATAGCTGTCATGACAAAACCGCAGCCATGCCCGCAGCCGGAACCATGCGCCTACTGTCCAGGAGGACCCACACAAGGCGTTCCGCAAAGCTACACGGGTCAGGAGCCAGCAGCCATGCGTGGAAGCCAAAACAGCTACGACCCCTACTTGCAAGTCCAGAGCCGCATCGGCCAGCTTACAGCCATAGGACACCGTGTGGACAAAGTGGAGCTCATCGTCATGGGCGGAACCTTCCCAGCCACGTCACCCGAGTACCAAACACGGTTCATTCAACGCTGCTTAGACGCGATAATAGGCAAGGCGTCAGCAAGCCTTGAAGAGGCGAAGTCGCACGCGGAAACGAGCAGAATCCGCAACGTGGGCATAACCGTGGAAACCCGCCCAGACTGGTGCAAGCAACCGCACGTTGACGCCATGCTCGACATGGGTGTGACCCGCGTGGAAATCGGCGTCCAAAACCCAGACGATGCGCTTTATCGTTTGGCAGGCAGAACCCACACAGTCGCAGACGTTAAGGAAGCCACGCGCGTTGCCAAGGATGCAGGCTTGAAAATCGTTTATCACCTTATGCCTGGAATGCCCGGTTCAAACCCAGCAAGGGACTTAGCCGCTTTCAAACGTGTTTTTACAGACCCCGCCTTCAAACCCGACATGATAAAAATCTACCCCTGCCTCGTCATAGCCGGCACCAAAGCCTATGACTGGTACCGCGAAGGCGTTTACCAGCCCTACTCAACCGAGGAAGCAGCAAACCTAATCGCCGAAGTCAAAAAAACGCTTCCGTCATGGGTACGAGTAATGCGCGTGCAACGCGATATTCCAGCACGCTTGATAGTGGCAGGCGTGGACAAAAGCAACCTGCGCCAGCTTGTCCAGCAGAAACTGGCTAAACACGGCGAAAGATGCAGGTGCATTCGTTGCAGGGAAGTTGGGCACCGCTTGGCAGTGGACAACGTAACAGCTGATTTAGACAAAATCCAAATTTTGACCACCAGCTACCAAGCGTCTGAAGGCGAAGAACTTTTCATCTCAGCCGAAGACCCAGAAAACAACGTGCTAATAGGCTACTTGCGTCTGCGAATACCATCAGCCAAAGCCCATCGCCCCGAAATTACAGCCGCACCCTCAGCCGTAGTGCGGGAACTCCACGTTTACGGACCCTTAGTTCCCGTGGGAAAGCACTCAGCCAAAGCGTGGCAGCACAAAGGCTACGGCGCAATCCTGCTAAGCGAAGCGGAGCGCGTGGCACGAGAGGATTATGATTTGGAAAAGCTTTTAGTTATAAGTGCGTTGGGCACGAAGCAGTATTACATGCGGTTCGGCTACAACTGTGACGGGGTTTATGTTTCCAAGATGTTGAATGTTTGAGAATGCTTAGTTTTGATCAGCTTCGAGTGTGAGAGGCGAAAAGACAAATTGATACTTTTCTGTGCTTTGCGGGAACTTCAAGTTATTAGCAGAATCAACTAGAGGTTGATGGCGTTCCGTGCTAGTGCTCAGAAACGCTACCCCCTCCCCTTTATATAGTTTAAATAGAGGCTCTGGTAACTTGGTGTGGGATTTTTCTTTGTGGTAACAGTCGTGGGATGACTGTTTAATCGTTGCAGTCATCCGATAATATTTTAAGCGTGTTTTAGTTCTACTATTTTCTGAGGAGATTTTACTTTGAGTTTGCTTGAAAAAGAGTTTGATAAAAATGTAGAATTAACCGTTGATTTGAAGTGTTCAAAAGGGCATCAATTTAGTGAAACAATCTGCTATGGTGGCGTTGTTTCATCCAACAAAAGAGAAATGAGTACTGAGTACATGCATGTTTGGAATAATGAGGATATTAGATGCCCAAAATGTGGAGAGGAAATTACTGTAGAACTCGAAGTTTGGGAATATCCCGTAGGCATGTTAAATTTTGCTAGTTTTCAAAATAGTGACTGCGAAGTGCTAAACAAAAAAGAACTAAGCAAAATAATTGGCATAGATATTGAGTAGATTGCCTTAAAATAATTAACTCTTCGATTCTGTGAAGTTGTCGGTTGGCGGGTTTGACTGTGAAAATTCGGTTGATAGT
>CAZWPI010000017.1:0-20676 GCA_964636055.1 uncultured Candidatus Bathyarchaeia archaeon | reverse complement strand
GGAATAGAGTGGAAACCGTAGGTTTCTATCTTAATGAAGTTTGAGAGAGAGAAGACTAAATTTTAATCTTTCTCTCTCGTACTTGCCTGCTAACCTGCAAACTCTTACTCTCTTATCTACTTGCATATACTTACTCTTACCCTCTTCTACAAAACACCAAAAACGATAAAATAAAACTCACACACAAACAAGCTTTCAGCAGCAGCAGCATTAAATTTTAATCCAACCGACCAAATTTATTACTCCATAGTAGGAACGGCTTGGAACCGTTACAGACGGATAGGTTGATGTATACTCGGTTTATAACACATCTAAGGATAAGGGAAGGACGGTATTGTACGTAGACAGTATCGAAAACGAGTTAACACTCATAGAGGATAGTATGAGGGGTAAAAAACAGAAAGATTACCCCTCGTAGAAAATGAAATGATAGTGAGGGATAAAGACAAACAAAAATTAATCCCCTGCGATTCCTCAAAAATCTTAAAAGTTGTAAGCATAGAAAACAGTATTCAGGGTTTGCAAATGAACGTCTGGATAGGACATTACAACACTAATCCGAAAGAATGGTTCATCGTCTGGGCAGACGAGAAGGAAGATGCATGGGACAAAGTTGACGAAGTCGGCGATCCGGACACGCATTCATTCAGAGAACTTAGTTCTCCAGGATTTGCAAATTTCCATGTTGATTACAACGAAGACGGTCCGACCTTTTCACCCGCAAAAGATAAAGACCGAAGAGAGCATTGGCTGTTCCTTGGCAACCAAGGGTCACTTCAAAACCCGAATGATTACATAAGAGTCTTGCAATCGAAAAAGGAATACAAACAAAAATTCGATATGAAGGTATGGTTAGGCGGTTACCTGCCCAAAAAGGAGAGAATTAGCGAAGACTGCTTTGTCGTTTGGGCAAAGAACCAACAAGAAGCTCTTATTCAAGTTGATAAAATTATTGGAAACGTAGATAAAGACTCCCTTATCGAGATAGCCGATGAAGGGTTCATTGACTTCCATGTTGCCTATCGCAAAGGACAATTAATCTATTCTCCACCAAAAGAAGATGTGAAAAGTGGCTTTTGGATAAACCTAACCGACGTTTTTTGAAACAGATAGCGTGCGCTATGGTTTGCTTGCCCGATTAGAAGAAAGCACGAGGATATTAAAGAAAAAAGGGTCTGGATAACAAATTTTTTCTTGAAGAAAAATTTCTCGAAATAATCAATCGGGTTATTGCAGGATTTGGTACTGGGGCTCTATTCTCAATCATGGTGGAACTTGAGCTTATCAGAGTGTAAAAAAACCGATCGTTTGCTAAATTCATTGCTTTTGCCCCATCTTGTTTGCACTATTATTTTTTAATTCTTGCAGTTCTTTCTCTATTGAATCAAGTTTTTGTACGACAGCCCTCAAGTTTTTCATTTGCTCAAACGTCAATTCTTCTTCAGAAGCAAAGGCCGGAGGAGTATAACATATCATTCTAGATGGTACAAATTGTTTTTTTGAATCTCCAAACATTTGAAAAGCTATTTGCCTTTCTGGGTTAGGGAGCTTCTTGCAATGAAGGATGGGGCTGAGGGTGCGTAATCAAAACATGGGCAAGTCGTTAGATTTTTCCGAATTAAGCGTTAATCATATTCGGCATTAATCATCCTAGATAACACAAGGAAACAATCGTTGCCTAAGGTCATCATGTGACGAATGGCACTGCAATAATCAAGATTAGAACCAATACCAAAGTAGCGGTGACAACTCCGGTTATTGCGGTGATTAGCTTCTCGCTACTTCTCCGACGAATAATCTTCTTTAACGCAATGTTAAACATTCGCCCTCCATCCAGAGGATAAATGGGCAAAGCATTGAATATTGCAACATTAACGTTGACAAACCATATCCAGAAGAAGACATTCGCGTACACAGCCCATTGAGTTCCCAGCCCACTTTTATAAAAAGGAGTTAACGAGTCTGAGAAAGGCACTAAACCCGGAGCTAAAGCAGGCGGAACCACATACAACACGAGACTCTGAGGAGTAACAGTTTGGTACATCCTCAGCCGCTGCTCAGTCATTAAGTCCCCGACGCCTATTCCCATTACGGTGCGATTGTCAGACACAGTCAAATTCACGACTGCAGAATATCGATTCTGCCACATATCACCCCTCGCCACAGTTACCTCCACCAAATCCCCCGAGGCTTTGCTGTCCAACAAAATCCTCAGATCATCGGTGTTGTTAATCGGTACACCATCCACCGAGACCAGAACATCCCCAGGCAACAGCCCCGCAGCCTTCGCAGGCATGCCTTCTGAAACGTTGCCCACATAGACGCCGTCGACAACCGGAGCCAATCCGCCTACAATCAACAAAACAGCAATGAGGCATACAGCCGCTAGTGCAACGTTACCTCCGACTCCACTAGCTAGGACTCGAGAAGAAGTCTTGCCTGACGCTTTCTTGAGCTCTTCTTCATCAACGTCCACAAATGCGCCTATGGGAACAAACAGGAAGAAGAGCAAACCGCTAGACTTAACCTTCAATCCGAGACTTCGAGCCGCAACCCCATGAGCGCCCTCATGAATGGCGATGGCACAGAATATGGCGAACCAACCGTACAGTATGGGCAGGTACGGATTGACTCCGGGCAGCAAGAGATAAGCTCCCGGACCAGCCTCACGGGCGGCACTAGCTACCGCTGGATTCCACAACAAACCAACAAGACTGTTAATAAGCAAATAAAGCCCGATGCCAGCCACGACTGGAACTATCACAAGCGCCACCCAAGAAAGCCATTGCGAAAATCGAAAAGCTCCAAGTCGATCAAATACTCCGCTGAACAACTGCGTTCGCACCGTCAGAATGGGGAAGCTAAACTCAAATCTCCGTTGCTCAGGATCCTTGTCTACTGTCTCGGTTTTATTATCGGTCAACGAAATCACCGAACACTAACCGCCATAAAACAGCCCTGAGTCATATATGTTTGGTAAAAAAAAAAACATAGTGCACCCGAAATAAAATTTAAATAAAAGGGGGGGAGTTTGTGCGAGAGAATTCCACGTTGAAGACGTCTTGGCAATCTCGTTCTGCCAGGCAGCGTAATTCACGAATGCACCTGCAATTAACAATATATGAGACGATGCGAATAACTACTATAGGCTTTTGTTATGTCAATTCATACTCATAGGCTCCCGGAAAGAAAACAGGTTCAATTGAATAGAAAAATAGTTGAGATCTTGAGAACCGTGCCGTACGAGAAGGGGTTTCATTTCTATACAGCGCCAGGCAACTATACAGGAGAAACCGCGACGAGCCTAGACGACTTCGAAAGGAAAATCCAGGTTGTGCCTGCCGCCTCTGTGAACTTTCACATGCAACGAGGTGACTTTCAGAAATGGATAGAAGACACGCTCGACGACGAAGAGTTAGCTAAAAGAATAAGCCTGATAGAGTTAATGCTTCCAGCTGAAGATTTGCGAAAAGAACTGCTTGCAATCGTGCAGACAAGGATAACTGCGCTCAGACTGGAACTTCCTCACCATCTGAGGCACACTCACGCATAGATTCAACCTAAGCACCAATCTAAACTTCCCAAGCCGAGAAAAACAAGGAATAAATCTCGGAAACCGCATTTCTAATATGGTGAATTTTTTATGCCAAAAAAGAAGAAATCAGCCGTTGGAGAAGAAACCAATAAAACTGAAGTAGCGGTTACAACGAAAAGGGCGCCTGCATCGAGAAAACCGAAAGAAAAACCAGCCGCCATAGCACCAACTGCATCGCAGGATCTTTGGAGAGCTTTCGACGATGTCTTTGAAAGGTTCAGAAGTGATTTTGAAGACCTCCTCTTTCCATCGTACTGGGACAGAGCGCTCTCTCTGCTGCCTGAAACGCGTGTTCCCGCAGTTGACCTTGAAGACCGCGAAAAAGACTACCTTTTGAAGGCGGAGATGCCTGGCTTCAAGAAGGAAGACATCGAGATCGAAGTGAAAGAGGATTCAGTGGAGATAACGGGTACGGCGGGCTGGAAATACGACAAGAAAGAGCAAGCGTACATATGCAAGGAGCGAGCCTGCGAATCATTCTACAGGATGGTCGAGCTGCCCGAAGAAATAAAAGTGGACGATGTCACGGCTAACCTATCAGAAGGCGTGCTGGAAATAACGCTTCCCAAAAAAGCACCAAAACAAAAACGGAAAGTCTCAATAAAATAACCAATCCCTTTCTCCTTTTTTTGTTGGAAAAACATTCGATTGCATAACGCATGAATCAAAGTTCCAAGTCTTACGAACTGCTTCAAATCGCCTTTTTGTTTTCGACTAAATCCAACTCGGTCAGCCTATTATTACTAGCGAAAATCTGAACTGTCGCCGTGTTTCTCTTGCAGCTTGGTTTATCTATTCAAAGAAAAAGAACGAGTAGTCGCAAGACAACTGACTAATGGAGAACACATTCCGAAACTTTAAATTTCTAAGCAATAATTAACCAACCAGCTTCCAAGAAAAGAAGGGTAAAAAAGACGAAGATTGCTGTAGTCGGGGCTGGAATTGCTGGTATTACCTGTGCTCGCGGACTGCACAAACGTGGTCATGAAGTGGAAATTTTTGAGATGTCGGCAAAAGACAAGGCAACGAGACCCCGACAAATGGAGGGAAGCGTTTATTTGCTTCATAACATCCCTGAAACAGAACCCGACCGCCTCATGAAAAGAATCAAATTGCATTCGCCTAATATCACAGCTTCCCTTAACGGAAAACTGGGTTTCTTCTACGAAGTTGGCGGAACAAACGGCATCGAAGCAAAAGCCCGGAAAAACATTGAGAGACTGCTGCCAATTCACTATTCTACGAAAATAGAGAATAAATCGCAACTTCAAGATAAATTTCAGATTATTGTAGCCGCTGACGGTTACCGCTCCACCCTTGCGAGCGAAGCGGGTCTTCTCGTTTCAAGAACGCCGAAACAAATCGGTGTTGGAGTCGGTTTTACTGTAAAGGGAGACTTTGACCCCGAATCGATTGAAATATGGCTTGACAACTACTTCTCTTTAAACGGTTATTCATATGTCATTCCTTTCTCTGAACACGAAGCTTCATTGGTGTCAGCCTCTGTCGGAAAAACTGTGAATCAAGCAGCCTATGTTGAGCGGCTGAAAGAGCTTATGCAGTTGAGAAAATGGGAGCTGTGCGGCGCTTGGGTTGATTTTGAGAGTTGGTACGCTTTTTCATCGTATACCAAAGAGAATCTGTATGTTGTTGGAAATGCTGGGTCTTTTACTGAATCGGCTTTTGGTTTTGGCTTGAAATGGGCGATGCAATCAGCCAAGTTATGTGCAAGAGCAATACATGAAAATATTGACTATAACTATCTAATTCGTAAAGAGCTTCTTCCAGATTTTCAGTCTTTTCAAGTCATTAGAAAATCCTTTGAGACTGCGAATGACATCGGCTATGACAAATTTGTTAAAAGATTCAAGAATCCACTGGTGAAAAGATTGGCGGAATCTGGGACATCAGTTTTCCGAAATAAGTGGTTGATGCGAGCGCTATTCCCCCAGGTTCAGAGAGCAATACAAAATCACTAATTATAACTCAGCTTGCTATGAAGGGTGAGGCTGAGAGGAACTGTACATTTCAGTGCGCGCTAGAACACATGACAGGCAGACTAACGGGCACGGTTACGGAAGTGAACATTAAGCCTGAAGTTGGGTTCTTTTGGGTTTGTGGTGGTTGTTTAGTTGGTTTTGTTTTCGGGTTTGATGACTTCGGCTTTGTCTATGTTGATGCCGTGCCAGACTATTTTGTAGCCCAGAGTCTTGACGGCGGAAATCAGGTCCGCTTGTTCTGTTTCTGCGATTTTTGCGGCTTCGGTTAGGGGGAGTTTTCCGGTTTTGGCAAGTTGCCGCTCTATTTTCCTTCTGATTTGTTCGAGTTTGTCTTTTCTCATTAGGCCGTCTGGAAGCACTGTGTAGTTGCTTGGCGGGTTCTCAGTTAGGGCGGCTCTCACGGCTTCGGTGGATACGCCGGTTCTGGAGGCGAATTCTCCGAATTTTATTATGGGTTCCGTGAATGTTACGTTGAGATTCTTTAGGAACTCTATTTGTTTTGTGTGGACTTCTTTAAAGGCGTCTTGCAGGTGTCGTAGGATTGGGGGTAATGGAATTTTGTTTCGGTAGTAGATTATGTTCAGGCTTTGTTGGTTTTCGAGTTTTGTTAGTCTCTCGCAGGCTAGGGTTTCGTCGACGGCTACCAGGATGGGCTCTTTTGTTTTCTTCAGCTTCTCTATTTTTCGGGAAAGATAGTCGTTGGTCCAGAAGCCGACGACTTCCATGTACAGTTTGATGCCTTCTCTTTCGAAGGAGAAGTCTGGTATGAGCACGTGTTGGCCCGCTATGACTGGTTCGGGTTCTCGCTTGAGCTGCCAGCCAGAGTTTAAGGATTGGAAGCGTTTGGCGAAAGCCTCTTCGACAGAGCTATCGTAGGACTCGGTGGTTTGGTGGGCTCCGAAGAGTGGGGCGTGTTTCCAGCTTTCGAGTTTGAGTGTGTAGATTTCGTTTGTGTATTTCCAGAGGATTTTGGCTTCAACTGTCCATTTGGGACTGGCGATTATGGCGGGCAGGAGCTTGGCGATTGCCGTGCCGTAGCGCCTGGTGAGTTTGAATAGGCTTGCAGGTCCGTCGATTTTGACCCAGAATTCGTTGTCCTTGTAGGCGTCGTATATCAGTCCGAGCCTTTTGGCTTTGAAAAAGATTTTTTGCCAGTTGGCTGAAACAGTGAATCTGAGTTCGGTTGAGTCGAAAAGAAGAGTTTGTGTTAAGCTAAGATTATATCTTTCAAGCAGCTCCTGAGGAGATACCGAATTGAAATCCTGTAGGATCAGCTCGCTTTCTAGGTCGGCGTACATGGACTCTTCGAGTTTTTCGGCGGAGATTTTCAGTTGGGAGACGACTTTTTCGATTATTGTTTTGCGTTGTTCAGGGGTCGTCGCAGGTCCGGTTTTTCCTGTTGCTTGGAAGATTTGTCGTCTAAGTTCTGGTGGGTCGGTTTGGCTGGCGCATTGGAATACGCTTCTTCTGTCGAGCAGAAGCGATAAGCCTCGTACAAAGTGGTAATCGTAGCCTTCGTCTTCGAGGTTGTCCGCGAGTTGTTTCAGAGTGCTTTTCTTTTTGCATAGGCTGCGCTTGTAGGCTTCTATTAGGTTGTTTGCGACTTGCAGGTTGTCCGTGGATGGCTTAGCGTATCGAGGTTGAATGGTGCCTTTTCGTTTCCAGACCGTTAGTAGGTTACTTGGTAGCATGGGCTGGCTTCTCCTCGGTGTTCTGGGCTCGTCTGCGGCTCATTCCGACTTCCATGGTTTCTTTGGACACGATCTCTATGAGGCGGGCTCTTTTGCCTTCCACCTTTCTGAGAAGTCTGCCCAGTCTTTGAATGTAGGCTCTTGTGCTTCCAGTTCCGCTGAGTATGTAGCCTGCGGCGGCGTCTGGCACGTCGATGCCTTCGTCGAGAACCTGACTGGTCACTATGATGCGGTAGTTTCCTTCTCGGAAGTTTTCTAGAATTTCGCGGCGTTCTTCTTTCGGAGTTAGGTAGGTGATGGATGGGATGAGAAAACGGCGGCTTATGGCATACACGAGGTCGGTGTGCAGAGTGAAGATCAGGGTTTTCTCGTTCTTGTTTGCCTCTAGCAGTTTGGCTAAAGTTTTGATTTTTTCTTGGCTGTTGAGAGCTACTTTCAGGGCGCGGTTTCGGGCTAGCAGCGCTTCTCGTGCGCGGGGGTCTCTGCCTGTGATCATTATGAATCGTTGGAAATCTCTTGGGCTCTTCATTACGATGCGTTTTTCTCTGAGGTAGTTTCTGAACGTCTCCATCTCTTTATCGTAGAGTTGTTGCTCTTCGGGTGAGAGTTCAACGTATTTTCGCTCAAAGGTGTATGGGGCGAGGTGTTTGCCTGTTAGTTCTTCAACGGCGACTGTGTAGACGAGGTCTCCTACGAGTCTGGGAAGAAGCTGGTGTCTTTCATCGATTCTCTCGTAGGTTGCGGTTAAGCCCATGCGGTAAGGTGCGATGTACATTTCGGCGATCTGCATGTAGCTTGGCGAGGCGAGGTGGTGAACCTCGTCGAAGACGATGAGCATGAACTTGTTGCCTAAGAACGCTGCTTGCAGGTACGCGGAATCATAGGTTGCCACGGTTATCATGCGCACGGTGTTTTCGCCTCCGCCGACGGCTCCGGATTCCGCGTTGAGGCATTGTTTGATTCGGCTTCTCCACTGGTCTATGAGGTCCAGTGTGGGAACCACTATCAGGGTTTGCGTTCTTAGAAGTTCGATGGCTTTTAGGGCTATGTAGGTTTTGCCTGCGGCGGTGGGTAGAACCAGAACGCCTCTGTTTTGGGCTCGTTGCCACTTGTTGAGGGCTGACTCTTGGTAAGGGCGTAGTTGAATGGTGCTTTTCAGGGTTTCAAGGGGAGAAAGCTGCGGGATGTCGTCTTCGAAGGGAATGTGGCTCTCTTCCAAGTACAGTAAAGCGTCTCGGTAGTGAAGTGCCTTGATCCTGAAACAGCCGACTCGGGGGTCCCACTTTCCGTATGGAGTGCCTATCTCCCCCTTCAAGAGAAGAGTGCCCTTGTCAAACCACAGGCGAAGCATAAAGAAGAAGTAGGCAGTCACTTCTTATTGCTTTTTCTTCGATGCTGAAAATGTTAAAAGCTGATGAAGAGAGCATAAGCGTAAACTTAAGAGAGGGCTGGAGCTAACCTGGCATGCAGCGAAAAACGAAAAGAAAGCAACGTCAGCCGATTTGCTGCCATTTCTCCGATATTAATTTAGTTCTTTTAGCAAACCTTTGAGGGTTTCAAGTTGCATCTTCCACTTATCCATATGCTTCTCTCATCGCAATCTTACTGCCAAAGACTATTCCTGTTTTTGGGGATTTAAGGAGCCAAAGTGGTTCTCAATCTCAAACTTATCAAGCTCAGGATCTTTAGCCAAACGAGCTTCTATTTCTTCCACGAATTCTCGCGTGAAACCTGCTGGGATTGTGACATCCTGGTCAGTCAAATCCAATTGAATTGGCAGACCTGTTGCCTTATTGCAGGATGCTTTGAAAAAAGCTAGGAGTGGCGCCAAGTTGAAATTTACAGTTGTCTCAAAACAAAAAGGAGCAGCAGGGTAAGCGCATCTAACATAGTGCCGAGTTGTCCTAAGAATAAGGTCCGGCTCGCAAGCTAGATCCTTCTTAATGTTGCGCTCCACATCGCCCTTTATAGCCTTAAAGATTGAGTCCATACTTCTTTCCAAATTGACAGCGTACCGTGAGTAAGCAAGCGCTAATCTAGTGTAGTAGTTAAACGCGATTGGGTCTTGAAAAGCGGTTTCATATGAGAAAAACTCGCCGTCCTTAAGCAGAGAAGAGAGAATCTCTTTGTCATTTCGATTGAGTTGGAGTCTATCGTCCCCGTTCTTAAAGATGCTCCACCCATCCAGGGCTGATGACTGAACACGTTTTATTATTCCAACTGCTTTTCCGCTTTCCAACAGCTTGACTGAAAGGTCACGCGTGTACTTCACCAATTCAAGCCCCGTTTTAAACCAACTGCTGTTGAGTTGATGCTTGTGTACGATTCGACAATTTGGTCTGAAACCGAAGAAACTTCCATCAATGATTATCAAGTCCACATCTTTGTGAAGACAATCCATAGCTGTCTCCCGCTCCAGTTTGGCTGTGAGCAGAGTCAGCATTTTCATGCTTGCATCAGGATTACCGATCTGATACTCAGAATAATCGCCACTGTAATATTCCTCATCAACCAAATCTAAGCCCTGAAAGATGTGGTATGTCGCGCCGAAAGTCCCGAAACGCCCGCCTATTCGTTCACTCATAACCGGCGAGTCGGAACCATCCACAACCGCAACGCGCCAATCCTTCCATTCATCATTATCCTGTATGTCAGAAAACTTCAAGAGCTTACGGAGAGCAGCCAGTTTTTTCTGGTCTCTCAACAGCTTCGCCTTTATGTCCTTAGCTTGCTTTTCCGCTAACTCAAAGAATTGGCTCTGCATCTTAGCTGGGATTTTCACCCAATCCGGAAAACCGCCTTCTTCCAACTTCACTCCTCATCGCCTGCAGTATCATTTGATTTCGGAAGGTCAAAATGTATTAAGAGCGGAATCGGTGAGCCATTCATTTTGCCAGTAACATAGAAATCGCCCACGGGCATCAGAATCAAGTATTTCTCGTCGATGTCAGCTTGACCTAAAAGCCTCATTGCCTCATCAAGGTCCAAGGGATTCAGCTTCCCGATAAACTGAGTGTTCAGGTTTCGCCGTATGGCCGCGTTTATTCCGATCTCGCCTGCAATTCCCTGACTCAACAGGATAACTGAAAGCCTATAGCTGCGACCTAACGCGCAGAGCTCCGAGATAACATCTGTCGTTTTCAGCTCTGTACCGCGTGCGTTAAAAGGACAATATTGGGGTCCTTCGTCGATAATCACGACCAGATCTAGCTGCTCCTTGTTTTCCATGAGCTTACACAGATGATTAGCCAGTGAGAGGAAAATTGCGAGCTTCTCTTGCTTGCTTCCTTTTCCCAGGTCGATTACGACCACGTCTTTCTGTTTTACAGCCTCCAAAATTTCTGAAGGGCCTATTGTGCCCATAACGTTCTTCAAGTCATCAGCTGTCAATTTTGAAAGGCAGCGGTTGAATCTTCTGATGTAGCTTTTGCCGTATGAATTTACGTTGCCGCTCTGGTCAGAATTTTCTCTTGCGATTTCTTCGTCAACTTTTGCTTCAAGGTGACTTCGCAGAGCTTCAGGGTCTTCGATCTTTCTCCATTCGGTATCGTAGATTACAGTTTCTAAAGCGTTTCGAATAGGGTTCCTTTCAATCATTGAACCTGCGTAGTATCCAAAATGGTCCATCGAAGAGCACAGGTATTCCACGGCAACATCTTCGTCGAGCCCCAAATCGGAGAGTGCGAATCCATTTGGGAAATAAGGCGCGTAATCGGAACCCTTCCAGTCAAAAATCAAGACTTTGTATCCCGCAGCTTTAATAAATGGAATTATCTCGTATCTGGTTAAGAGCGATTTTCCAGCTCCAGTTGCAGCGAAAATGCCCATGTGGTAGCAGATGAAGTCGGGGTTTATAGGCACCTTCCAATTCGGATGATCCTTATAGTACCCGACAGTGCTTGCCGTTGACCCCAAAATACGCATAGGATTATCATGCTCCTCAAAGATTTCAACCTCCGAGGAAGGCGCAATCAACATTTTGTTCTCCTTCAAACAGCCCTCTGAAACTTCTCCAACAACACTCAGACCAAAAGCATAGAATTCCTTAGCATTCGAAGGGTGACGACCAACACGCGCATAAGCAACACCAGGAGAGTAGTTGCTTGTTCTCAAGTTTTCGTTGCTCCCTAAACCTCCACGACAAACAGCCATAATTCGATTGCCGTTTCTGTTTTTGATTAGAACTAGATCTTCAGCTTTGACGTTTCGCTCTTCGCCTTCAGCGAGAATAACGCCTGCCTCTAACACTGTGGAGCCACTTGATACTATCCCAATTCTTCGCAATTCAACCCACCAAATACGCTATTACCTTTGCATCTTATAAGTAATCAAACTGGTAAACGTTTTCCGATCAGCCTTAAATACGAAAATTAAAACCCAGCAAATCAGCTATTTTCGGCTAGCAAACTTTTTCTTCTGTTTCAAAAAGGTGGCCCAGGGAAGGGGGTTCGAACCCCAATTTACCAGCAAAGATGCGCAACATTATTTCTCAAACAGCAAGCTCGCTGGGACTGGCTCCCGACCGGGTCAAGTCCAAAGCTTAGAGTTCCAAGCGCTATCCAACTGTATGTCCTCAGCAATTTGGGATGAGCCGAGCCTGCCCCCTGAGCAGACATTTTGTAGAAAAAGAGCAGGGATCGAGCCAAAATTGAGCAAAAAAGTGCAGGGTTTAGCTCTAAATTCACGTTTAAATTTCACGCGAAAAGCTATCTCTGTAGAAGCCTCAGAAAGCACAGGTATTATGCTTTAAGCTTTAACTCATACCCTACAGACATAGTAGAATAACAACGAGAACAAAAATTTGGGTTTGGTTTAAGATTAGAATTTAATGCCTTTTCCTAAATGAGCTAAAGTATTTAAGCGGTTCTCCCACACAACATAATTTAAGCAAGTTCTGCCGTAGATGAGAACTGGCAACTCGTTTGGAAGGTGAGTGAAGTGAAGATTGAACCTGACAAAATCTATCTCTCGCCACTAATTATAGGACCAGTTTTCGAGCAAGGGAAAGTGCCAGGACTTGTCTATGGAGACATCCAGATGCTTGCGCTACGGTACGAGACCGATTATGCTGCTGCCCAAGCCCTCTTGCCAGACTGCTACCAGCCAGCAGAGAAGCCGGTGGTGACAGCCTCGTTTGGGTACTTTGGCAGCGTAGATTTCTTGGCTGGTGGAGGATACAGCATAGCTGCGATTTCAGTGGACGCACGCTTTGATGGCGAAAAGGACCACGTTGAAGGCGGGGCTGTTCTTGTGATATTGGAAGACGATACTGTCCCCATCACTGGAGGACGTGAGCACCTTGGCGCACCCAAAATCTACGCCAACATTTCACCCGTCAAGACCCTGCCTAATGGTACACTGCGGTGTGAGGCTTCACGCTGGGGTCACCTGTTGTTTGGATTAAACTTGGGACCCCTTAAGAAGCAAAATGTTTTGACCCGCTCGGTTGCGAGTAAAAGGCTAAGTGAACAACCACTGCTGGGATACAAGTATGTTCCGTCTTTGGACGGTCCGCCAGATGTTTCATATCCAACCTTGTTCCGGACTGACTACAAACTCGATGAGTTGTGGCTGGGAAAGACGGGAAACATGTTTTTCGGTGAAGCCGGCGAGGACGACATAGTGTGGTATAAGAAAGTTATTGATGCCTTGAAGACGCTGCCAGTGCGTCAGGTGACTCAAACAGTGAGGCTTCGTGGCTCACAAGTTTTAAGATATGACCTCTACCGTAGATTGAAATAACCAGCAATATACTTACCTTCGATTGCAGCATCTACTACAGTCTCAGCGGTCGTCACTGGCACAGGTCGTCTTGTCTATTTCAAAAAACGCAGACACTTTACTGACTCAAGTTAAAGCCAAAAGACCTAAATCAGGCACGCGCCATTTTTTACGGAATCAAAACAAGGAATTACGGAATCACTTGAGGAATCAAAGAACACTGCTTTTTGTTTGCCTCTTATTTTTGGCCGGCTTCTTGCTCATGGCTCAGTTAAAAAGCAGTTTTGTCGTGATAGACTTGCAAACGAATTCTTGGGCTACATCCATCCAGACAGGTTCGTTCACTGCAGTAGCTATTGTAATTGCCTACATTTTTGATACAATCTCCTTGGCTGCAATTTCTTTGATACTTGCGGTGTACCTATTTTACAGAAATTACAGAAAATACAGCGTGTTGCTGTTGGCAGCTATGGGTGGAAACGCTCTCATAGTCTCGATAGCGAAAACCTTGGTTCATTCACCTAGACCGCTGAACGGTCTATTCTATGACACTGGGTTTTCGTTTCCCAGTGGGCATACCACGGCAAGTATAGTTTTTTGCGGTTTGCTGACTTATCTCGCTTGGCAACATTGGAAATCTCCCAAAGCGAAAACAGTATCCAGCTTGGCTTCTATTACAACAATCTCAATCGTGGCTTTTGACAGAATATACCTTAATGTCCACTGGTTCAGCGATGTTGTTGGAGGCTTTCTTTTGGGTTTATTCTGGCTCACATTCACGTTATGGGTTTTCAGATACGTAGAAAAAGCCGAGAAAATTCAAGTATCCAAATTCTGGACAAAAGCAACATCCGTGTCAGCCAAACTCTTGCTAATCAAAACGCGAGTTAAAAACCAATCCAAGCTGCTTCAAGTTCTTTCTTCTCCTGATCAAGAACACCGCCAGCACAATAATGAACGCTACTGTAGCGGCTATGATCAAGTAATGTGCCACGTCGGCAACCTCGCGCCAACTGGCACCAACATACACGCCTAAGTAAATCAAAATGACATCCCAGACCAAACATCCAGCCGTGGTGTACGCGATAAACTTCGAGAGCGGCATCTTTACCGCTCCCGCTGGAAAAGATATCAAAGTCCTAAACCCCGGAACCATCCGGCTCAGAAACACAACGGGTGCACCATACCTATCGAACCATCTTTCCGCCGTGTCCATTCGTCCCCTGCTATACAATAAACTCCTCAGAATGCTACGCTTGGCAAGTGCACTCATCCCTTTCAGCCCAATGAAATAATCAATCAGCGAACCTGCCACCCCAGCAAGAGTTGAGACTAAGACAGCAAACCAGAAGTTTAGCAAGCCCTGCGAAACCAAATAGCCGGCGAAGGGCAGTATGACCTCACTGGGAATAGGCAGAGACGACGACTCAAGCGCCATCGCGACAAAGAGTCCAGCGTAACCCCAAGACTGGACAGTAGCCGTAACGTTCTGCGTAAAAGCGACGATGGCATTCAACAACACGGCGACAGGCGTACCTGCAAACGTGCCTCCCTCGATTAACATGTCTTCCAAAGTGTCCAACACGATGATCGCAACAATAATCGCAGTAATTGCTATAACTAGCAATTGCGGTAATTTTTCTCTCAATTTGAGATTGCTACGAGACCACATAGGTATCATCTACCGGAGAGCATCGTGAATAGAACTTTAGTGTCAGAATCAACCTAAATCTGCATCGCTTTAGACTCAATGTCCGCTCTCAATTTTGCCTCCATAACAATCAATCCTTAGGCGTCCATTTTGGCATTCTTGTTAAAAAGGTGCAGATAGGGGTTTTAATGGTTTAACTCGGAGGCGGACGAGTTCCTAAGACTACGGGGATGTCCATCGTGGAACCGTTTCTTACTATTGTGACCGTTATCGTTTGACCGGGCGAAGTGTTCTCTTCAAGGTATGTTGAGAGGTCATCGCTATTAACAATGCGGCTTCCATTAATCGCGATTATTACGTCTCCTCCGACGGTCAACGAGTTTCCGTCTATGGTAGCCTGCTTCGAGCCTGCTTCGAGCCCGGCTTTATCGGCTGGACCGCCGCTTGTAACCTGCGTGATTAGCATGCCGTAGGTGGTTTTTAGACCCAGTTGGTTGGCTATGTCGTAGGTCATGTCTGCTCCGGCGATGCCCAGCCACGGGTGCTCCGTGTAAGAGCCGCTGTTTACTAACGAGTTTATCTCACGCAGTATCGTGTTTGAGGGGATGGCGAGCCCGAGTCCTTGAGAGTTGGAGACGACGGCGGTGGTGATGCCCACAACCTGGCCCTTATCGTTTAGGAGGGGTCCTCCTGAGTTGCCTGGATTGATTGGCGCGCTGATCTGAATGATGTCTGCGATGGGAAAGTTTGTAGTTGATTCGGTGATTGTTCTTCCAAGCTGGCTAACTATGCCGGTTGTCATCGAGCCCGTCAACCCAAACGGGTCGCCGATGGCTACCACGAAGTCTCCAACATCAAGGGTTGAAGAACTGGCGATTTGAAGAGGTTTTAATTCACTTGCCGGAGCGGAAGCTGAAAGCATCGCGAGATCGGCGTACAAGTCAGAGCCCAAAACACGTCCAGCGTAAGCGTCTCCGTTCCTAAAGGTCACGCTAATGTTTTCTACGCCGTCAACCACGTGAAAGTTGGTGACGATGACCGCGCTTCCAGTAATGTTGCAGACGAATCCTGAACCCTGAACCTGTGTGAGTTGCTGACCAAAGAGCGTGTTCTGCACTATTAAGCCATTTATCATGACAATTGAGTCTCGGATGTTCTGGTAGAGTTGAGACAGTGAAACGTTTTCTGGAATCACCTGGTACTGCGGGTTACCGGCGGTTCTTAACGCTGTAACCTGATTTTGCAGGTCGGTTAGACGGCTTGAAACGGCAATGTTACTAAGTGAATAACCGATGAACCCTCCCACCAACAGACTGAATACGAGAATTATTATAATTATGGCGGTGTAGGAACGCTTTGTCCTTGATTCTCGATCTAACATAGATATCATCTGCACGATTTGTTTATGCGCCATTTGGCGAGCCAATTATTAGTAAAGCTTCTCCAGAATTATATCAAGATAGTTGATAATCAAAGTGTGCTTTCTCTTGACTGCAAAGACTGGAGAGCCAACGTAAGATCAATGGAAGTATGGCAATTCCAGAAATGACCGCGCACCATGCGAACCAATAGTTCGAACCTATGTTGTCAAGAGCATCTATGGTGGCTTCGTTAATGCCTAGAATTATGGTGGTCAGCCCTACTGCGAGCACGAAGATGCCCGATGCCAGATGGAATTTAAATCCAAACTTCATATTAGCATTCCTCTTCATAACATAAAGGCAAGAACACGGTATAATTAAGGCGTTATGGTACAACACTCTAAGTTTTAGAGCTATTAAGGAAATTAGTACAAGCATCTAACTTTCTTTGCAAAAACAAGCCAGTTTAGCCTTTTTAATCCGCCATGTCTACGGATGTGCCAGAATCCGAACCCCTTTTTCTCGTTGTCTATCATCAAACTGACATAGTCCACTGTAATGCAACCCATTGTCCGAAGGAACCTGTGATTATTTTATCTTACACTTTGGTTAATCATTTTTTGATTTGGACTGTTACGTGACGTGCCTATAACCTTTCTGCGGAAGCCTCAGTGCTAGTTACCGATTACTGGTCACGCCAAACAAGGAAAATGATATCGAGGAAAGCAGCAAGACAAATGCGAGGGAAAAAAAGAGACCTGTATACTGCAGACTTGTTGAAAGTATTAATCCGCTGACTATGGGCCCGGACGTTTGTCCAACATCCATTATTGTATCGATAAATCCCATGGATGTCCCAACAAATTCTTTGGACACAAGTTCACTGATAAGAGCTGATGTTGAAGCTGTCACCGCTGCAAAGCCAACCCCATAAATCACAACAAGCACAAGAAGAACCCAAAAATCAGCAACGAAAGGAACAATCAGCAACGGAAGACCAGAAATCACACAGCCCATAACTATGGGAATCCGTCTTCCAGCCTTATCTGAAAGCCTCCCCATGTAAGGTCTCGCAAAAATTGCGACGCCAATTATGCTTGTAATAATAATACCTGTCAAGAACTCGTTTAAATGGGCTATCTCCGGCAGATAACCAGCCAAGTAGAATTCTGCCGAACCAAATGCATAGTAAGTGCAGGCCTGGACAAAACTCACTGTCAAAACTCCACGACTTCTAACAACAGCGTTCCAACCACGGAACAGTCTCTTTCCAGTCTCTTTGATATTTATTTGTTCAGTAATGGTGGATTGTTTGTTTCTGGTGGAGAATGGCAACGCCACGATTAGTGCTGTTGCGCCTGCAACTGCTACAGCTAAATAGAGGATGTGAAAATTATCTGTGCTGGTAAACAATATGTATCCGCCTAATGTTGGTGCGATTACTCTCCCCACGTATGTTGCTGTGGAGAAAAGGGAGATGCGTTCTCCTCGCTTGGTCGGAAACAATTCGGCTACTGAGGCTTCGGCAACTGGCACAAATATCGCTGTTGCGAATCCATGATAAAATCGAACGATGATGAGTTGCCACCACACGGTTATCAAAAGATAGAGGAAAGGTGCAGAAGCGAAGACAAATCCGGCTATTAACAGGAATTTTCTTCTGCCTAAAATGTCTGAAAGTGAAGCTGCTGGCAAACTGATTAAGATGCCTGGAACGGTTGAGGCGGCAGCGACAACGCCTGTCCAATCCGTGGGAGTTCCAAGGCTTAACGAGAAAGGCTTCAAAACCGGGCTCTTCGACAGCGTTGAGCTTAGAATTGCAAAAAAACCCATGACGCAGAGCATCCAAAATATACTGCCGCCTCTAAAGTTCTTCTCGATCCAAGACATTGACAATCCCAATGAAACATTAAGATTCTAGCACATTAAAAAGTCAGAGTAATATTCCTTTGTTAAGCGCAAGCTTTGAAAGAAAAACTAAAGGAGATGAACGTCAAGGTATATATCCTTCCGAAGCAAACAAGAACAACAACTGCAACATCAAGTCCGCCCGTTGACGCCCTCACTTTTGAAGAATTCTAACGTTGCCAAGCCAAATAAGTCAGAATACCGAAGAATACTATGCTTGCTGTGGCGTGCCCGCTGTGGAAAGAATACCCCTTATCATGAACTCGAAAAAACGAAGTTTGAATTTCTGGCACATCCGTAGACATGGCGGATTAAAAAGGCTAAACTGGCTTGTTTTTGCAAAGAAAGTTAGATGCTTGTACTAATTTCCTTAATAGCTCTAAAACTTAGAGTGTTGTACCATAACGCCTTAATTATGCCCTGTTTTTACTCTTAACTGTAAATGACGACGGAGGTGAAAAGCTCGAAAGCGTGGAAAAAGGCATTACCCATCCTTGCTATAGCTCTAATCATAGTTCCAGGTGTATTCTTTGCAGTTCATGCACAGACACCGACAGCGACGCCGACGGCAGCAAACCCTAACAATAACGTGAACGAACAATACCCCAATTATGCTGGCACCATAAAAGCACCAGAAAACGCCACAGATCAACAGCTTTCAGCACTAGCGACTATTAGCTCGGATCAGGCAAAAGCCGCAGCGCTCAAAGACCCAACAGTTGCTGGAGGCACGGTTACAAGCGTTTCGCTGGACAATGAAAACGGAAACTTGGTGTATTCAGTGCAGATTGCTAAAGGCTCAACTGGTTACGACGTGAAAGTCGATGCTGGAACTGGAAGCGTATTGTTCATCGACCAAGGCATCGAGAATGAAATCGGCGCTGTAGAAAATTTAGAAGGCTAGCAACAACGACCGAGCCTAAAGCATTAATTTCCCTTTCTTTTCTACTACACTAACGGAGCCGATTATGTTTGAAAGAGCCCTCTGGGACGAGGAGGAAAATCTATGATTACATACGAGAACGTCCTGGCTCGCATTTGCGTGAGATCGGGAGGAACCTAGATTTGGCGATTGGCGACGTACAGTATCAATTAAACGTTTTAGAGAAGACAGGCCACATTGTTTCTAAGAGAATGGGAATTTACAAACGCTTTTATCCAAGCAAAATATTTGGTGAAAGACAAAAAGACATCGTAGGAACCTTGTCACAAGAGACCCCGAGAAAGATTTTGCTTCTGCTGCTACAGAAGCCTGGTGCTAGCCATGGAGATGTTGCAATGTTTGCAAAAGTGTCGGCTCCAACTGTGACGTGGCACATGAAAAGGTTGGTCGATGAAGGATTAGTTAAGGCGCATCGTGAGGGACGAAACGTGAAGTATTACATTATTGGTTCTGCTGGCGACATTGAAAAGGTTATGAAGAGCTATCACCCAATGTTCTGGGAGAGGTGGGCGGATAGGTTTGCGGAGGTCTGGCTAGACCTATCAACCTACAAGAAGAAGGAGGAACGAGAAGATGTTTGAAGGACTTGACATAGCTGAACTGCTTAACCTAGGCTCAGGATTATTTGCTTTGGTTCTTCTGGTCATATCGCTACTGGCGTACTATAGAAACAGGCAAAGAAGGCTTCTCTTTGTTTCAGGCGCATTTGGTCTCTACTTCATCAAGATAATTACTGAACATCTAGACTTCTTCATTCCTAATATTGAAACTTCGGTATTGGACTTGCTTTTGGCATTCATCGACTTTATTATACTCTTACTGTTTTTCCTTGCCATAGTAAAAAACGGTAGAAAAGGTACGACGACCTCATGAGAAATGTTAATCCCGAACCCGGAGGGAAGTGGGCCAAGTCATCCTTGAACCCACTTGGGTTCAGAACACTACTCAACCAAGAGTTCAGAGCATAATGTTTAGGCGACCAGCACTCGAGGAATCTCACAAACTTTACGTTAATCGCTAACAATTGGTCCGACGGGACCCATACCCAAAAGGGTTCGAATCCAGCTAAGAAACGAGCTTGGACTGAGAACATGACGGTTCGGCGGAAGATATTAGTCTTCTTCGTATTCTTCTTCAGCGAGTTCAACAGACACCGTGTCTTTATGTGCAGGGTGCTTTTTCTTATCAGGCTGCATCTCTCTTCCCTGCATGAACGCATTTTCAGCAGCAGTGATTTCATCATCATCCAACATTTCTTCTCTCTGTTCATCATCATAAATGTCTTCGGTCGCTACCTCTTCTTCACCCATGCGCTTGTGACTCTTCTTTCTTCTTGTTTTGCTCATGCAATCCCTCACCCTAATCAAAGGCTCCTTGCACAATATAAAGAGCGCGCGCCCGTGTATTGCGCATATCACACGTGCTCACTCGTTTTAGGCATGGTTAATCTGGCTTGTTTTGCGGTCAGAAACCTGTAAAGGCTGCTGAATTTACGGCTGTGGTTTATAATCCCCAGCTTTGTATTTCGGTTTGGTGTGGTGCGCTTTTCTTGTGTTTTTCTGCTTTTTTGGCGGTGGTCTTGAACCTATTGATTTTGACGGTTGTTCCTTCGATGGAGACCCAGTGAGTCTTGTTGAAGTTTCGGTGGTAAACAAACTTGGTAACTGCCCGCTGCAATTCCTGCACAGACAGCTTTTCTGAATTCACGGTCAGCTTGTTCTCAACTGGGGCAACGGTAACTTTGAGGTTTGACTGCAGAAAGCTGGATAGGTGTTCTTTTTCGTTCTGCAAATCGCCTAAGTCTAC
>CAZWPI010000016.1:9682-20932 GCA_964636055.1 uncultured Candidatus Bathyarchaeia archaeon | reverse complement strand
GACTCGGTACGCATAAACGACCGCATATGCCGCGAAATCCTCTGTTTCGAGCCGCCCTCTCACGCACGATACGAAATGTTCTTGGACAAAGGTGGACGAAAAATCTCCAAGTCCGCGGGCAACGTTTTTACGCCGCAGGTGTGGTTCCACTACGGTTCGCCGCAATCGCTGCTTCTGCTCATGCTGAAACGTTTCGTTGGAACACGCACTCTCGATGTTTCAGACATTCCTTCCTACATGAACGAACTGGACAATCTTGAAGATGTGTACTTCGGCAAAAAAGCAGTGAAGGACGAGAAAGAACTTGCGAAGCTACGCGGCTTGTACGAGTACTGCTGGGTAATGAAGCCCCCTGCTAAACCAAGCGTGCATGCGCCTTATAATTTGCTGGTGTTTTTGGTTAAAATGGCGCCGAAAGAATGCATAAATGAGTTTGTAGGTGAGAAACTTCAGAGTTACGGTTACCTGCAGAAGGGGCAGACAATAGACGCTGACATAGCAAGGCGGATTGAATACGCACTCAACTGGACCCGAGACTTCGAGGAGATCAAAGAAACACCAATAAACCTCACCAAAGCGGAAAAGACCGCTATTGCACACCTAGTCACGGTTATAGAAGCCGAAGATGAGGCTGATAAAATACAGAATGCCATTTTCAACGCTGCCAAAGGCAACAGCTTGAAGCCTGGTGCGTTCTTTAAAACTCTTTATGCGATTCTGATGGGTGCTCCGCAGGGACCAAGGCTGGGACCGTACATACTTGCGATGGGGAAACAAAATGTTGTCGCTGCCTTGCGGAGAGCCTTGGGCAAGAAATAGTCCTTTTTATGTTGTGATTACGATCATTCTCACAATAAGCACATAAAGGAAAATTGCAAGCAAGATAATCGCTCCTGCTCGTCGAGAAATGGCTCTTAACTTGGCGAAGTTTTTTTCAGATGCATCTTGTGATTGCTTCATGAAATACAGTAAACAGGGAACTAAACAAGTTAACGCAATTAGATACCACGCGAGATAAGGGGTTAATGACAGATTAAGCAGTTCGTATATTATCGGCAAGCTTATTGTGGTTAGCAGTAAACTGGTTGCGGCTCTTAGGGATGTCTTTTTGCCATACTTCACAGCAAACGTGCTGATGTTCGCTATTGAATCCGCCCCATAATCTCCAACGACTTGGTATATTTCTCCAGTGCTTTGAACCAGAAAAATAGGCAACGCCGTAAAAAACGCGTCCTGATACCGCCGAACCATCCAAGGAAATTCAAACTGAAGGGTCAGCAGAGGAGCAATTTGTAGTCCAATAAAAAAAGGCAGTATTCCCGCCCCGATTCCGCAAGCAATAACATCTAAGCCCGGTCTGTTCTTGAAACAAAAAGGCGGAGTAGAATAACCTATCCAAAGTAGCATGTAAGTGAGAAGCAGCAAAAAGATACTGATGTCGGTGAGGAATGCGCTAGCCAAGCTAATAAACGTAAATGTAAAAAACAATATGAGTCCCATTCTCGGCGTCACTTCTCCAGATGCCATCGGCAAACCCTTTTTCAGATTGTTTGCTCTATCGTTTTCCCGGTCGAAGTACTGATTCAAAATGAATATTGCACTAGTAGCAAACGCAAAAGAAAACAAGATTACTATGAAACGACTTACCTGCGGAAGTTCAAACAAAACGCAGCCTAATAAAAAGTTGAACAGCCAAACTTGCCAACTGTCAAATCGCAACAGTTTAATGTAAGCACGAATTTTTCTTAAATTCACAGGCATTGCTTTTCCTATCTTTAACCTAAATCTTATAAAACATGCGTAGCATCTGGCTATTTGCTCAGCAGTTATATTACGCGAGTAGATTAATCTCGTTGTGGACATGGCGCGTTAGCTTTTCCAGAGACATTTCTGCACATTTTTTTGCCGTCAAATAATCAGGCAATACGCAGCCTTGGGAATTCCATAGCCATTGTTGGCGCGTCTAGCAAGGAATTTTTACCTAAATTACAAGCAATTTTGAGGGGCGTTCCATGAATTGGAACTAATCCGCAGTCACGAGATTTTCAATTTAAATCTTGAAGTTTTACTTATCGAATCATCCAGTTTTTAGACAAAATAGTTTGAAAACTCGCTTTTATCCGAACCCTCTGTTGCTGTATTCGCGCAGTCACATAAATTTAAAAGGACTTCGCATATAAAAGGTACCGAGGCTAAAGAAAATGTCTAATAGACTCTCTGGAATTTCTAGAACAATCGTCGCTATTGTGCTAGTTGTTGTAATAGTAGTTGCTGGCGTCGCCTCCTACGTTTACTATCAGTCTACTCTGCCGAAACCCACCCTCACCGTATACGCACTATGGTCTGGAACCGAACAATACAATTTCGAACAAGCATTAGGCAACTTCACACAGAATACGGGAATAAACGTTACATACTATGGTCGCACCACCCAAGACCTCTTGGTAAGCGTGCCACAGCAGCTGAAGGCCCCACCATACGACGTAGACGTCATAATAGCGCCTTGGCCCTACTGGATTCAGCAAAACTCGCCTTACCTAACGCCCGTAACCGACTTGGTCACCGAATCGCAGTTCCCAGCCAACATCATAAGTCCAGTGAAGGACTCGGACGGTACGATATGGGCTGCTCCATTTAAGCTGTCTGGCAAGCCCGGTTTCTGGTACAGAACCTCCTTCTTCCAGGACAATGGACTAAGCGTACCCAAGACGTACGACGAGTTCAAGAACACTCTGCTCCCAGCAATCAAAGCAGTGCCAGGCGTTGAACAAGCCATAGCCAGCGGAGACACAGACGGTTGGCCGCTTTCCGATACAACAGAGGGCTTCATAATTGGTCTCGGAGGCTATCAGCTTCAGCTAGACTTGGAAACAGGTCCCAGCGCGCGCAACTGGACAGACCCACAGGTTACAAACGTCTTCGGAAATCTGACGGGGCTACTTGAAGCTGGTTACTTCAGTGTTCCTGCTGCGTGGGAAAGTCAGGTTGCAAAGCTTTGGGATGGGAAATACGGGCTATACTGGCAAGGCAGCTTCATCACCACCTTACCCGAGATACAGAACGTGAGTGACCTGAATTTCTTCGGTTTCCCAGGTACAACTGGAGTCGTTGGCGCTGTTGACTACGCCGTCATCACCAAAGACGCACCACATTTGGATGCAGCTAAGCAACTGGTGAAGTACTTGGCAGGCGCAGACGCACAAGAAATCATGGTTAAGCAAGGCGGTTTCTTGGCAACTAACCTTGGAGTTCCATCCTCTGCCTACAACCCGATTGACAAGAAAGTCGTAGATTTCATGGGTCAGCAAGGAATTACCATCGTTCCAGACTTGGATGACACGATAGGTGGTCAGTGGCAAACGACATTCTGGGACCAGCTGAAACTTTTGTGGACCAGCCCAAGCACCTCAACCATGAACAGTGTGTTAGATGCGCTTCAAACCGCTGCGATAGAGCAACAAGGCACGTAGCAGAAGCTACCCGAAAGGGTGCCGATGATGAAAAATAAAAACAAAAACCCTTTCTTTTTTTTACGTCGTTTCTTTACCATATCTCGCCTCTTTTTGATTCCCGCATTTATTTTTCTGATGATTTTCATGTTCTACCCTATAGTTGCTACTGTTTACACGAGTTTTTTTTCTCGCACAGGAGAATTTGTAGGACTTGCAAACTACGATTACGTTCTGTTCCATGGAGTTTATCCTCTCATAAACACGCCCAACCTCCTGCAGGGAATGTTCCCCATGGGCGCGTTAATCCACAACTTCATATGGATTGTTATCCAACTTCCGTTAGTTGTTTTGTCTGGCATGTTCCTCGCCGTTCTGTTAAGAGATGTGAAGGGAGGAACAATCATAAAGTCAATCGTGTTTTTAGGAGTCGTCATCCCCATGGTGGTTGGCGGCGTGCTTTTCCGCTTCATCTACGACAATGACGCTGGAGTAGCAAACGCTTTTCTTCGCCTAATAGGACTAGGCGGCTTTACGAGAAATTGGACAGCATTTCCAGACACCGCGTTATTGAGCATTATATTAGGGTCGGTTTGGATATGGACTGGCTTCAGCATGATTGTCTACTCAGCAGGTCTCCAAGGAATCCCAGTGGAATTATACGAAGCAGCCGAGATAGATGGCGCCTCACGCTGGAACACTTTTTGGCGCATAACCGTTCCTATGTTGCGTTCCACCTCTTTAGTCGTGGTTACGATGACTCTTTTGTGGGAACTGAAAATTTTTGACATAGTGTACGTCGCCACCAGAGGCGGACCAGGCGGCGCAAGCGATGTCTTGGCGTATGAAATGTATAACACAACATTTTATGGGAATAACTTTCCCGCGGGTGCAGCTATAGCGGTAATATTGACTCTGATGACCGTTGGTTTTGCTGCATACATGGTTAACAGGATGTCGAAAACTTGAAAGCCCGCCATCCAGAACTATTCGAAAACGTAAAAACGCGCCTTCATTCATTTTTCATGAAATTCAAGTTACCTAAGAAGATTGAGATTAAGCCTTTCACCGTGCTTGTGCATGTGGTAGCTTGGGTTATAGCGACTATCTGGCTTATTCCCTTCTTGGGCCTTTTTATTGCTTCGATCCGCCCTTATAGTGAAGTGCAGTTTGGCTGGTGGAATCTTCAACCCTTCCACCTAGACTTTAGTAATTTCGTTAATGCTTTTACGGGTCAAGTTTCAGGCTATCCACTAAGCAACGCCATGTTCAATTCGTTATTAGTGACAGTTCCAGCAACTTTCCTACCCATATTTGTCTCAGCTTTAGCTGCGTATTCTTTCGCGCGGTTCAAATCTCGAACTAAAGACATCATGTTCCTTGTTTTGGTTCTTTTGATGACCATTCCCCAGCAAGCCGTGATCATCCCCATTTACACGCTGTTCAACAATCTGCATTTGCTGAACAACTATGTGGGGCTGATACTGCTTCACACGGCATTCGGTCTTCCATGGCAGATCCTTTTTCTCAGAAACTTCTTTGCAACCCTGCCCATAGAGGTGGAAGAAGCCGCCCGGGTGGACGGCGCATCCTATTTCAAAATCTTCCGAAGAATAGTCTTACCGATAACTTTGCCTGCACTGGCTTCTTTGGTTACACTTCAGTTCGTTTTTGTTTGGAACGACTTCTTCTTCGCACTGACCATAATCACTGACCCACGCTTGGCTCTTGCGCCTCAGGTGATTCCTCTTCTTGTTGGAAGATACCAGCTGAATTACAGTCTGTTAACCGCAGGTTCCATCTTAGTCATGATACTACCCATAGCTATCTACGTAGCGCTCCAGAGATACTATGTTCGAGGCTTAACCGCAGGGGCAGTCAAAGGCTGAACTCCGCTTAAAGCAGCGCCTGCCCAGTTTTCTTGTCAAACACGTATATCTTGTCGTCAGGGAAATCTATCCACAGCTTATCGCCTAGCTCAGCCTTGAAATCTGGCAACACCAGCGCCTTAACCAAGTAATCTCCAACCCTTAAGTCCAACACTTGCCGGTCTCCTAAAGGCTCATCTATCTCTAAGGTGGCGTTGATTAGGAACCGTGGCGCTTTGCCTTTTTTGGATGCTTCAGCCTCCTCTTTCTTCTTGGTTGATGTATCCTGTGGTTTCGCGTGAACCAACACGTCTTGGGGTCTGACGCCGAGAACCAGAGAAGAAGGCCATCCTTTAGCTTTTTCAAGCAACCGTTCAGGAACTGGATACTTGAATGGGCCAGCATCGAAAAGGTAAGTCTCCTCTTTTACTATGTTGCAGTCAAAGAAGTTTGTGGGAGGAGTGCCGATGAAGCCAGCGACAAAAACGTTTATGGGATGAAAGTAGATGGTGCTTGCCTTTCCAAACTGTTGAAGAGCACCCTGATTGAGTATAGCCACTCTGTCGCCCATGGTCATGGCTTCAACCTGATCATGAGTGACGTAGATAGTGGTTATTCCAAGCTCCTTTTGAAGTTTCTTGAGTTCAGCCCGCATGTAAACTCTTAGTTTCGCGTCCAAATTGCTTAAAGGCTCATCCATCAGGAACACGTGAGGCTCCCTCACCATAGCCCTGCCTAAAGCTACTCTCTGCCGTTGCCCTCCGCTCAGCTGCTTAGGTTTCCTGCCCAACAGGGCTTCTATCTTCAACAACTTCGCGGTTGCCTCAACTTTTTCTTGTATCTGCGCCTTTGGAAGGTTGGCGTTTTCTAATGGAAAAGCGAGGTTTTGGAAGACCGTCATGTGCGGGTAAAGCGCATAAGTCTGAAAAACCATGGCAATGTCCCTCTCTTTGGGTTCAAGCCCTGTGACAAGGCGGTCTCCAATGTATATTTCTCCTTCGTCTGGCGTCTCAAGACCTGCAATACATCTGAGAATTGTTGTCTTTCCGCAGCCTGAGGGTCCCAAGAGAACAACGAGCTCTTTATCCCGCACTTCCAAATCGACTTTGTCTACAGCCACTACTTTGCCGAAGCATTTCGTTAATTGTTTGATTGCGACTTTCGCCAAGAACAACCCTGCTTACTTCAAGGTGATACATGCATAAAGCATTTTTGCATTTACGTTTCGTTGAAGTAAAGCATAAGACGGCTGCTCTTCGAAAACACTAATCTTAAGGCACAGCAACGTTTTTACTATTCTGCCCTTAATCTCTGGAGAGAGTAATGAACTAGCGGGTAGGGCCCGTAGTCTAGTACGGATTATGACACTGGCCTGCGGAGCCGGAGGTCCTGGGTTCAAATCCCAGCGGGCCCGCCACCAACTCTGCAGAATCAAAGCTTTCCAAGTTAACCAGAAAAATGTGGAAGCGTCCTTTTGCGAAAGCTGAGCAGAGAGGTCAAAGTAAATTAACCCTGAACGCCGAGAATAGTAAAACATGGCGATGTGAGAATGATAGTGTTCGAGAAGGTCCTCAAGCAAGCCAAGATTCTGAGTCCCCTGAAAAACTTCGAAGAAGAAACTATAATCTTCGAGTACAGGACCGACCCTCTGACGGGAAGGAACACGACAGTCATCAAAGGAATGCTCAACTACGTGAGCAGGTTCTTGGCTTCCGACGACGAACTGCTCAGCTCCTTAGTGGAAAAAACAAGGACGAACTGCCCCTTTTGCCCAGAAAGTGTGAGAACAAGGACACCCATGTTTCCCAGAGAGTTCCTAGCAGGCGGCAGAATATCCGTAGGCGACACCGTTGTCGTTCCGAACCTGTTAGGACACGCGGAGCAGAGCGTTTTGGCGATTCTGTCGCGGGAACACCATCTAAAACTTGTGGATTTCACACCGAAAATGCTGCGTGACGGCTTCAAAGGCGGCGTGGAATATTTGAAACGCCTAAGCGAAGTTGACGCTTCAGTTAGGTTTCCCGTGTTCGTTTTCAACTATTTGACGCCCGCAGGCTCCTCGATATTTCATCCGCACATGCAAATCTTGGTCAGAGACCGCCCGTTCTACCTCGTGAAGCTGCTTCTGGACAAGAGCAAAGCATACTGGGAAAAGCACGGCATCAGCTACTGGCGAGACCTGACCGCAAAGGAGAAGAACGGAGAAAGATACCTCTTCGAGGTCAACGGCGTAGAATGGTTCGTTCCCTTCGCGCCCCTCCGTGGATTAAATGAAGCCCAAGCAGTGGTTAACGGAAAATCCAGCCTGAAAGAGCTCGGCGAAAACGAGTGGCAAGGATTAGCGGAAGGCATAACTAAAATCCTCAAGTTCTACAGCGCCCAAGGATACATGAGCTTCAACGTGATTATCGCATCTGGATCGTTGGATGAACACACGGACTATTTTGATGTGAACCTGCGAATCATCAGCCGACCCGGCGTTCAGCAGTTCTGTTTCACAGATGCGTGGGCTGCTCCGTACCTGCTCTGGGACGGCGAAGCGGTAGAAGAACCAGAACGTTTAGCGGAAAGAATCCGAGCCTTTTTTAAGACGACGTAGATGGAGCGGTAGGGGCTTGCTGCGGCGCGGCGGTTTTGTTTCCGCGGTTGCTGAACTTTCCAAGGTACCCGAACGGAACGGGCAGCAGGAAAACCTCGGCTACTGTGATGTACGGCGAAGCGGCGAAGCCGAAGATTGTCTGGAAGATGACGGTTATTGTGGAGAATGCAAGCAGCAGGAACAAACCGTTGAGCCAGAAGCCGGTTTGCCAGCCTTCATAGCCGTACAAGCGATGAAGCAGAATGATGTTCAACGCGCCTATTATTATGGGTTGGATGAGGTATTGGGTTATCATGAAGAAGGCGAAGCCCAGCGGGGGCATGAAGAGCAGGAAAGATTTTTGATAGGCATCCAGTATCAACTGTATAACGACTAGAGTGAGGACTATTATCACGCCGTGAATCAAGACTGGTTTAGACCGTAGTTTACGCGTTTTGAGCAATCCATTCACCCACCGTTTTTTCCGCGAGTCTTCCGCGGATTCCATAATAGTCTGCTTGACTATTCCAGTAGACCAGCCAGCAGCCTCGGAGCCCCATACTCTTGAAAAGGTTAAGCCCACTTATGATGTAGTTGCTCTGGGCAACGTCGTCACTCGTTGACATGCCAAACTCGGTGATAACCACGTCTTTGTTCGTTATCTTGTGGAGGAGCTGAACAAAATTCGGCGACATAACGAGGAAGGACTCCATGAAAACGTCCAGCCCTACGAAATCAAGTTTCTCACTGAATTTAATGGGCAAGTTAGACCTGACAACAAAGCCCGCTCCAAAATTGGTGTAAAGCTGCGCAGAAAGATGATACTGCTCCACAATCCCATACACCTGCTCGAACAAGGAAATGGCTTCGTCATCCGTGAACAACGCACCAACATCCCACGAAGAGGCAGACTCGGGCTCATTAAGAATCTGAACGTAGGAGAGGTACTTGCCCCACCTGCCAAGGTAATACTGTATTTTACTGGCGTCCTCATGGTTCTGAATTATAAGCGCAACGCGCATGCCCACGTTCTGCGCCGCGGAGAAGAAAACATCTGTCATGCTGTTCAAATAATTATTGGGGTCAACCGAGTCGCACACCAGATTCACACGGATTATTCTGATGCCCAAATCATGAATACGCGACACTTCACCATAAATCTGCCCAATATTATCCTGTTCGTAAACGTAGGTCACTCCCACCTCAAACCCTGAATTGGAACTCTTGGAGGACGAAAAATAAAAGAAAGGAAAGAACAGCTGAACCAAAATGAACATTATGCATAGACCCATAAGGGCTAGGGTCCTGACCATTCGGTTATTCGCGACTGCTGTTAGATGCTGCTTCTTAAAGTAGCTTTTTATGCCTTGTTTCTTTAAGGTTTGAAGTGTTTGCCTCTTGAAGTAAACCAGAACGCCGACAACCGCACCCGCCGCTATGGCAATCCCGACAAAAACCCAGCCTATTGGAAAAATTTCCGCTATGTTGAATCGTATTGTTCCTGAGGTTCCAACGTTTCCGGCGATATCTTGAGCGTAGAGCTTAATATTGTGCGCGCCGCTGGAAAGCGTTGGCAGAGTGATGTTTCCTGTAATGGTTATGTTGTCTTGTCCGTCGAGGCTGTACTTTATCCATGAAGTAGGCTCATTCACCGTAAACGTCAAAGGAATATCGCCGGGGTCATACGTCTTGCTTTTCGGGCTTGAGACAGAAATTACGGGCGGCGTAACGTCAGGTTCCGGCGAAATCTTGGTAAACACAATAACGCTGTCGGTAGCTGTGCCCACAACCGCGTATCCCCTGTCGCTGGTCTGTATTAGGGCAGATGAACTGTAGCTCGAGCCTGTGTCAGCGTAATTTATGTTCCACTTTTCGCTGCCGGAGCTGTCTGTCCTTAGCAACACTGTACTGTTGCTTAAAGCCGCCAGGTATCCTTCATCCGCAGTCTGCACCACCGAGCTGAAGCCGTTATTCGGTATTTGCTCGTAGGGCAAGCTCCATTTATCGTGCCCTTCGGAATCGATTTTTATCAGCCAGGGAACCATGCCGCCGCTGGCTTGCCAATTTCCTGTCCCAGCGAGTATGTATCCGCCGTCGTTGGTTTTTGCGATGGAATTAACGTAATGTTTGTCTGTAAGTCCGCCGTAAGAGTAGGTTTGGGTCCATTGTAAATTGTTGTTCGAGTCGACCTTGGCAAACCAAAAATCGTTCGCCCAGTTGCCTGCTAGCGCGTAGCCTCGGTCGTTTGTCTCAACCACCGCGCGGACGAAGACGCCTCCAGTGAAAGTCTTATTCCAAATTGCGTCGCCTCGCTCGTTGACTTTAAGAAACCAAGCAACCCCTTCGCCGTTAGGATCTACCCTGTTGCCTATCACCAAGTAGTTTCCATCGCTGGCTTGGACGCCTGCACACACTCCATCCATCCCTAAAGATGTTGACCACTGAACGTTCCCGTCAGCGTCCGTCTTAACAAGAACGCCGTCTTCACCGAACAACACGTAGCCTAAATCCTGGGTCTGAGCCACCGCAACGACGTTTATGCTGCTGAAAACGTCGGTTCCATACAATTTTTCCCATTGAAACCCCCCGGAAGAGTCGATCTTGATTAGTAAGGCGTTGGATGCCGTGTAGCCAATACCTGAGTACGTCACGCTGTAGCCAGCTATGGCGTAGCCGCCGTCCGCGGTCTGAATGACAGAATTAGCGACCCCGCTGAAGTTCTTGCTCCATTCGGTTGAAGGCAATTCAGTCGCAGCGTGGGATTGAGGAACGGCAGCAATAAGCATCAGCGCTATAAGCACAGCTGCAAAAACGATCTGCGCACTCCCCGCCCAGGCTGAGCAACGCTGTGACGCTGACATATGCACCGCTACCGTCCGCAGTATTTTCGTTGAAATCGCACTTATAATTTGTGGAAAAATCAGCAACACAACAAGGAGGCAAAAGAAAGCACCACTTAATTCTTCGCACAGCAGTAAAGTGCAAATCTTTAAACTTGACTGGGCAGTTAAGAATTAACATCGGGAAAATCATGGACAAGACAGACATAATCCTGTGTCAGCTTTTACTGGGAAATTCTAGGCTTTCCTATCGCGAATTGGCTGAAACGCTTAACCTGTCAGTGACGGCTGTTCACAAGCGCATTCAGGACTTGACAGGATCCGGAGTTATCCGCAAGTTCACCGCTAAACTCAGCCTGTTCCAATTGGGCGCGCTTCATGTTTTGGTTTTTGGGAGTTCTAAGCTGGACTCGGTGCAAAACCTGCCTAGAAAACTCGAGTCAAACGGGCTGATCTATTGGCTCGCGGTCGGCGGTGGAAACTACCTGTACGTCGGCACCTACCTGCAGAACATA
>CAZWPI010000016.1:0-9582 GCA_964636055.1 uncultured Candidatus Bathyarchaeia archaeon | reverse complement strand
CGCGGATGATGAAGGACAGGCTAGTTGAGATGTCGATGGAATGGTACCCAGACGCGTCAAACGACATAGTAAGTCTCATCCACGTCCACCTCAAACCCCAAGCCGACAAGAGCACGATGGGTAGGCTGCTCCAAAAGTACGCGCCGAACATGATTTTCTACTGGGGCTTCAGCAACCTTCCCAACATGTTCATAACGATGTTCTGGACCAGCACCATGAAAGACCTTCAGAGAATACGCGAAAACTTGGAAAACGAAGCGGATTTGCAGTCTGTCGCGCCGAACATACTGTACACGGGCTACATCTTCGAAACTTGGCGAGATCAACTGCTCGAAGAGAAGGCGGACATGGCTCTTTCTTAAACTCAGCGGCGCAAAAAACGCCCATTTCAGCGGTTGCATTTGGCTCTTTCTTGAAACAAGACGTTAACAAGAAACTAAATTCTGCCGTCGGTATTAACAAACTAAAACGCAAAGAGAAGTGAGTGAAGATGAATGAATCAGCCATAACCGTTGAAAGTCTCGTCAAAAAATTCGAAGACATAACAGCCGTAGACGGAATCAGCCTGCAAGTGAAGAAAGGAGAACTCTTCGGACTGCTGGGACCGAACGGCGCGGGCAAAACCACAACCATAAACATACTCTGCGGCTTGACAAAGCCCACAAGCGGAGCGGCAAAGGTTGGCGGCTTCGATGTTCAAAAGGAAACCGCTAAGGTCAAGGAACTCATAGGCGTCTGCCCTCAAGAAACCGCAATCTACCCTTACCTGACGGGCGCAGAGAACGTGGACCTCTTCGGAAACCTGCACGCGATGAACAAGGACACGCTCAAAACCAGACGTACGATGCTGCTTGAAAAGATGGGACTCGCGGGCGACGCCAAGAGAAGGGCGGAGAAGTACAGCGGCGGCATGAAACGCAGATTAAGCCTCATACTCGCGTTGATTCATGACCCGCAGATTGCTTTCCTGGATGAACCCACGGTGGCTATGGACCCGCAGTCACGCCACGCCGTCTGGGACTTCATAAAAAAACTGAAAAAGGAGGACAAAGCCATCATCTTGACGACGCATTACATGGAAGAGGCGGAGGAGCTCTGCGACCGCGTCGGCATTATTGACAATGGAAAGCTAATCGCGCTTGGCACGCCGCGGGATTTGATTTCGAAGAACAAGGTCAAGAATTTGGAAGAGGTCTTCATTGCGCTCACTGGCAGAAAGATACGGGAGGAAGTGTAAATGAAGCTTCAAAGAGTCTTAGCTTTAACCAAAAAAGAAATGAAGAAAACCGTCCGCGAGCCCGCAGTGCTGTTCATGATTTTCCTGTTCCCCATAGTTTTCGTTTTCGCTTTCGGTGCTTCCTTCGGCGGCGTGGGCGGCGGACAACCCGTCTACCAAGTCGGCGTGGTCAACATGGACCAAGGAAACTCGGTTAACGCTTCGCAGATACTCCTAACCGCCATGTCAGACACACAGATACTGAACGTGCAAACCTACGTTGTCAATCAATCCGCACAGAACGACCTGTCACAAGGCACCGTTCAGGCTGTAGTGGTGATTCCAAGCGACTTCAGCCAGAGCTTCGCTTCATATCAGGCGGCGCCGAACGACCCGAACGCGTGGACGAACGCTACCGTCGCCCTGTACCTAGACAAGGGCTCGTTGGTTGCGACTCAAGCCGTGCCGCCTATCATCCAGCAAGTCCTGACAGCACTCGCGGGTCAGAGCCAGCAGGTGCCTTCAAGCCCGTTCCGCTTGGAAACCGCTTCGCTTGTTGAGGTACAAGCGCCGTCGGCACTTGACTTCATAGCGCCAGGCATGTTCACCTTCGCGTCCATATTCCTCATAATGATGGTCGCGCAGTCGTTCGCCACTGACCGCGAAAACGGCATGATGAAACGCATACGCATTACACCGACAACGCCGACAGAGTTCATGACAAGCCAAGTGCTATCTTACATGGCTATAGCGCTGGTTCAGGCGGCGCTGGTATTCGTCATGGTCTACCTCATGGGATTCAAACCGAACGTGGGGATACCCGCATACGCGTTCGCTTTCGTGCTGGTGCTGGTGTTCTCGCTCTCAAACGTCGGCTTCGGCTTAATCACCGCCACCATCGCCAAATCTCCAGGCGCAGCCACAGGCCTCTCGTTCCTCTTCGTGCTGCCCCAGCTGTTCCTCGGCACCTTCGTCGGCGCATCCCTCTCGTCAGCCGCGCAAATCGCAGGCAAATTCGTACCCAGTTACTACGTCACCGACGCCTTAACCTCGCTCTTCCTAAGAGGTGCAGCCTTCACCAGTCCCACTATACTGCTGGACTTCGCCGCGGTATCCGCCTCTTGCGTAGCCATCCTTGCAGTCGGCATAATCCTGTACGGAAAATACTACAAAATCTAACAGCGCCGCCATGAACATGATGAGGACAGAAAAATGAAAGGAACCCCATTGTTAGACGCCGCGGCACTGCTGGAAGAGGCAAAAACCTCTGAGCACCAAGAAGCCTACAGAACACTGGAAAGAAAACCCAACTACCGAATCGGCGTGGGCGTGAGACTAACCCCGCCCAATTCCACTTCCTTTTTTGTTGAAGTAATAATTTACCTGTGCCCCAGCTTTGGCAACGCAGACCTAGATGCATTAGAGCAGTGTCTGACTTGCCTCAAGAAGTTGAAGGCGAGAAACTACGCTTTAACGTGCCAAGACGGCAACTGCGTATCATGCGAAACAACGGTGATTGCTCCAGACTTGCTAAGAGAATATGGCAAGGTAAAGGCACTGATGAAAGCAAGTTTCGGCTAGGCAAACGGCAGAACCGAGTTTTCAAAATAAAGTCTTATTTACTGCAGTGCTGGAACATAGAAGAGGAGACCGTATATGCGAGACGGAACAGACGAAATAATAAAAACTGAACTGTACGCGGAAATCGAGACCTTTGAAAAACAGTACCGCGCAATTAAGGATTACCTCTCAGGAAAAGAATACGAAAGCTTGGAAATCATCGGCACCCTGCGGGCGTTCAGGAGCACCTTAAGCAAAATCAGCATGCACATCCTTACTTTGTACACTTTGGAAGGTCAAAAAACCAAAATCACATGGGATTCCCTCTTCACGAACATAGACAACGCCTTGGAGAGGCTGCAGGCTTCTGCCCGTTCGAAGCCCAGACCAACAATTCAGCTAGCTCTGGACATGTCTGAACCTAAAATCGAGGAAGTCCTGTCCTACTTGCTGACCCTCAAAAAATCCTTACAATAAGCGGCAGAGATTCACTCCACAATTTTTTCCCAGCTTGTAACTAAATCCAGAACTTCTTGAACAGACTGGCCACCGTAGCTTTTCAAACGCTCCCGAAGCTCAACTTTGTCAACCGCTGCCTTTTGGAAGTCCCTGATCTGGCTAGATCCATTCGTCAAGTAGAGAATCCCATCTATGCCTGCGCGTGCGCAGCGAACGCTGACAGTCAACAGTTCGGATGCGGATGGCACCTCTTTCGCGTTGTCGCCTGGACCGAAAACGTACAGGCTGATGTACACTGGCTTCTTGAGCAGCTTCTTGAACCCGCGCGCCAACATTTCCCAGTACCAAGGTGTCGCATAGCTCTTGCTGAACATCACAACGTTGAACGCGTCAGCGTACCTAGCAAGGTCATCAAAGTCAACGCCGTAACGCTCATAGGAGCTTACAGGGTCAGGCTGTATGCACATAACCAGCTCTTTTTTCACGCGTTCCCTGATTTGGGCAATGTAGCCAGTGACTTCTGTTCTTCGCCATTCAAGCCAACTTAACCCGCTCTTCTTCCACCGCTCATTGCAGCGCGGGCATATGCAGTGACCGTGGTCCGCGAAGTACTGGCTGTTCAGCCACACACCCCGCGAGTGCCGGTCAACATCCTCAATGTAATCCAGCTGTTCAGCCCGATGCTCAGGCTGCGTGGCGCACACAACATCCCAGTAAATGTTGAAGTTGCTGTTTCCCATCCGCGCTGGACCAAGAGGCGACTGCGAAATCCAGTCAGGATGACTGCGGGCAGCGGCGTTATCCGCGAAAACGGCTATGTTGCTGTACATGTCCTGCACCGGCGGAAGCCTAGCGCCCGTTTCCAATTTAACGCGTAACAGATGGAAGTCAAAACCCTCAGCTTTCTCGGGTTCATACACGTACGCGCCGAACTTCAAGTGGCTCACACCTTACGTCACGCAAAGAAAACTGCAATAAATAATAAAGTTTGGGATAAAATGGTCGCAACACCACCGTGGACGACGCCTACACGAAATCCTTCAAAACTTGTTTTGCCTCCTCAAAGCAAACTTCGAGCTTCAGGACTATTTATAGTATATATAAGGGGGCTATAGTCTTTTCCGAGCAGCTAGCCAGACCCAGTCTAAGCACAGGTTTAATCTATTTATAGAGGGGGTATAGACAATTTTTCACGCGCTAGAGAACTCGCTTGGAAAAGGAAACAGAAATATGTTTGTGGAGTGTTCGCGTTTATTCTCTGCTTGAAAGTACAAGGATGTAGTCTGCTGTGTCTGCGCACATGTCTGCAGCGTGCTCTATGAACTCGATTAAATCGTCAAAAATCACCATGGCTCCACAGTTAATTTGCGAGCCGTATTTAACAAACAAGCTTTTAGCCCTGAGATACTCTTCGTCAAGGACATGTTCAATGTCTCCAACTTTCTTCGCTTTCTCTATCGCTTCAGCAGGATTAGACGAAATCTTCTCTATGCTGTTCCGTAAAGCTTGAGCTGTTTCCACAAGCTTTTCCGTCATAACCACTGTTTTTTCGCACATTTCTTGCGGGATTTTTGTGTCTGCCAGCATCTCCAAGCATCTTGCCGCATCTTTAGTGTGGTCCGCCAGAGTGTCCAGCCTTTTCACCAGATGCAAAAGGTCTTCGCGGTAGTCAGCCATGAGAGCAATGCCTTTGGACAGTTCCATGAAAACGTCTGTTCGTAACTTGTCCACTTCTTCTTCAGCCTTGTACAGGTTTTCAATGTACTTCTTAGTCTCCTCGAAGTTACTTTTTGAGAAGCTTTCAGTAGCCTTATGAAGCCAAGTCACGGTGTCAAAGGCTTTCGTTATCTGCTCGTGAGCTAGCTCTAACCCTTTTGTTTTGCGACGTTTTTCAAACCAGTTATAGCTTCTTCTTTCCACGGATCGCATCCTCCTTTGCTCACTATTTGAAAACGTAAACATATAACCCTTCTGTAATACTAAAGAGTTCTGAAAGTCAAACATATTTTCCTCTCAAAAACTGGCAACAGAAAAATTGTGGAATTTATCATGACAAGCAAGCGTCAATCGCCAGAAACCAGTCAACCAGATCAACTCCATTCACCTGTGCTTGCTTTTTCTTTTTCCTTTTTTCCTTCATAGCCATAATCTCATTCTGCAATTTGCTCTATACGTGCGTGAAGTACCACGGCTTGGCAAGTTTTGCGGCTGACTTCTTTTCTTTTTTCACTTTAGCTTTTCGCATTGTAATCTCCACATGGAACAGCAGCGTTCTCACTTATTTAGAATCTCCAAATATTATATAGACCACCCTTTAGTCTATATATCTCAGCTCAGAAAAAACGCCTTTTAAATCAGCATTCTAAAACAGTTCTCGCCAACTCAATTTTGTCTTCCAAGCTTTTCATTACCGTGTTTGTAACCTTCACTTCAATTCCAAGCTTCTCTATTCTGCCTCTCTCTGCATAGTCAGCCACGTCAAGAATAAACGTGTCAAGAAAATCTGAGTAGAGTTTAGCCACCGAATACGCAGAAACCTCAAACCCTAAGCCCCGAAGTAACTTGTCAGCTGGACCTTTGACAGGCGCACCAGCAATTATCGGGCTTATCGCCACTTTTTTCGCGTCTGCATGCCGCAAAGCGCCTCTGACACCGTTCACAGCGAGAATCGTGCCTATACTAACTATCGGGTTGCTTGGGCAGACAATCACCAGCTCAGCATCCCTAATCGACTCTAAAACGCCTGCAGCAGGCTTTGCCCTGTCAGAACCGAGAAACTCGACACCCAAAACTTCCTCTTTTCCGCCTCTTTTAACAAAATACTCTTCAAAATGAACCGAACCTTCCTCGATCAAAACTCTGGTTTCAAACTTATCATCTGTCATGGGCAAAATCGCCGCCTCAAGCCCCAACAAGCGGCTTACACGCGCAGTAACCTCAGACAGGTGCAGACCGCTTCTTAACAGGTTTGTTCTAAAAATGTGAGTGGCAAGGTCTTTATCGCCAAGGTTAAACCACGTCTCACCGTTGAGTTTTTTGAGCGCTTCAAGACAGTGAAAAGTGTCTCCTCTGATTCCCCAACCTTTCTCTTCATCAACAATGCCCGCCAAAGTATACGTGACTATGTCAACATCTGGAGATATATGTAAACCAAACAGTACGATGTCATCGCCTGTGTTCACGATGACTGACAGGTCTTTTTCGTTGACGAGCTTCACGAGTCCAGTGAGAAACCTCGCTGCTCCAACTCCACCCGCTAAAGCTGTGATCATCGGCTTTCACGCTGAACCTATATGTGCGCAAGCGCTTCAAGAAGCTTCCGTCTGCCCAAGCACCGTTGGAATAATTGGCGCTAGGCTTTGCGCCTATTTCCGATGATGCTCCTTCTCTGAAACCCAGTATTCAGTTGCTGACCCTTTTGCGTTGATGATTTGTTCTTTTTTAAACACAGGCGCTTCGTTCTTGTATCTCTCTACCGCTTCTTGCAAAACTGGAAAAACGTCTGTTCGGTGAGAACCCGCCACTGAAACGTACACGAGGTCTTCTCCGACATCGAATTCGCCGAGTAAATGGTGAATCTGAACGTCAACTATACCTGGCTTCTTAGACAGGTCATCACAGATCTTGGCGAGAACCTCGTTGGCTTTTTCCTCGTACGCTTCCAGTGTAAGCTTCTGAACTTTTTCTCCTTCTAGGTTTTCTCCGCGAGTTACGCCAATAAAAACGGTTATGGCTCCAACTTTCTCGTAGTTACCACTTTTCTTAGTGTTGTTTATCAGGTCTAAAACAGAGAAAGTTCCTTTTTCATGAACACCCGCATGCGTCGTCAAGCAATCACCTTCCTCCTGCTTTCTAAACAAACATACTCGCCTCTAAAGACATTTCGCCTTAACAAACGCACTAAAGAATGGAAAAGTTGAATCCAACTAGGTCAGAAACCTCTCTGTCCTATTGCGCTGCCTTAACTTCTTGCAATGGCGCCTGAGCAGGTTGAGCTAATAGTTTTGATTTTCGGATACCAACGTGCCTGAGAGGTGCCACTTTCTTTGCTTTATTATAAACGTCTGAAGCTATTTTTCCAAGAACCATCTCTTGAACAAACTGGTCCAGCGTCAGTGCAGCGGCTTTTTCGTTAATGGTTTCTTCCATCATGTTGCGGATAAGTTTTTCTTGGGATGTCTTGATTCGCGAAAGCGTTAGGGCTGACACCGCCACTCTCAGTTTATACCCGTCTTTCGTGGTTAGATTGAAAAGCCCATCAACCTTCGTTGTCCTCCTCCTCACCAAGCTTCGCAAATAATCACGAGAATACTCGTGACCCTTGAACAACGTTAACGCAGTTTTTCCATCAATCTCATTTATCTGGAAAAACATCTTCAAGTACTGATGCGAAAAATCGCTGGTGATATCATAAAGCGTTGCTTCAACAACTCTTCCGATAAGCTGTTCTGGCTCTTCTGCCGGCAATGTGCCTAACTCCACGTTTCCAAAGAACGGTGGTGCCACTACCATGTACCATGCTTTTCCTCGCCATTTATCGCGTACGCGCTTCGATTTTGAAGACAAGTTTATCCTCCGAACGTGCTCCTCAAGATTCTCAAGGCAATATTAAAAGGTTTACCGTTCCAAGTTTATCTTCTCAATGTCGCCCATGTACTTTCTCAAAACTTTAGGAACAGCAACTGCGCCATCTTCTTGCTGAAAGTTTTCCAATATCGCCACAATAGTTCTACCCGTCGCTATGGCAGTCGAATTCAAAGTATGCAAAAATCCTTTTGGAGGTGCGCCTTCTTTTTCCCTATAACGGATACCCAGTCTCCTAGCCTGATAATCTGTGCAGTTGCTGCATGACACGACTTCTCTGTACTCGTTTTGAGCAGGCATCCACGCTTCGAGGTCGTATTTTTTGGCTGCCACTGTTCCGATGTCACCCGTGCACACGTTAACCACGCGGTAAGGCAAACCAAGTTTCTGAACAAGTTCCTCCGCATTATGAATGAGCTCTTCATGAAGCTTCCACGATTCCTCTGGCTTACAGAAGACAAACTGTTCTATCTTGTTAAACTGATGCGTTCGGAATATCCCACGCGTGTCTTTGCCGTGAGCACCAGCCTCTTTTCTGAAACATGCACTTATGCCTGCGAGTTTAAGCGGCAAATCTTCTTCCTTCAACACTTCATTCATAAACATCGCCGCCATAGGATGCTCCGAAGTTGCGATTAAATACAAGTCCTCATTTTCGACCTTGTACAGTACATCTTCGAAATCGCTTAGAGCTGTGACGCCTTCGTAGGACTCCCGCCTCATCAAGTACGGTGGTTCCACGGGCAAATAGCCTTTCTTAGTCATCTCTTCCAAAGCAAAACCCATCAACGCCATATCCAAAAGTACGCCTTCCCTCTTAAGGTAGAAGAATCTGGAGCCCGTAACTTTTCCAGCTCTCTCTATGTCAATTATATCCAGATTTACGCCTAGGTCTATGTGATTTTTAACGGCAAAGTCAAATTTGGGAATGACACCCCATCTTCTAATCTGGAGGTTATCGTTTTCGTCCTTACCGACTGGCACGGTTTCGTGCAGCAAATTCGGAAGCCGCATAAGGTAATCGCGCGTTTTCTCTTCTGCTTTGGCTACATCTTTCTCTAAGCTTGTAATTTCGGAATCCAGTGCTTTTGCTTTTTCAACTTTGCTGCTGGCGTCTTTTCCCGCTTTTTTTAGCGCGCCAATTTCGGTGGTCATCATTTTTCTTTCGTGGCGAAGGTCGTTTAGTTTTGTGAGGTTCTGTCGCCATTCTCTGTCTAAGCCAACTAGCGCATCCAGCATTTTGCCGTTTTCCGGGTTTCCTCTTTTCATCAGATTGTTCTTTACGAATTCGGGATTTTCGCGGATAAGTTTGATGTCTAACATCTTTCTCACGGAGCTAACTCTTTACTTTGAAATCCCTTCAGCTATTAATCTTGCGATGAGAAGAACCATCAAAAAACCCAAGCAGTACAGCTGCTTGTTGAAAACTTAAAATAGAAAGAAAATTTGAAAATGTTTGCCTTGTTAGCTGTGCTCCGTCTTGGTTTACTCTTTGCTCATCGTTATTTCCATCGTCGAAACCATTCTGGACTTGTTCTCTCCTTCTCTTGGCGGCATCTCTGCTGTTCCAATGGCTATCTTTTTCACTTTTAAGTCTTTCACGAATCGGTTTCGGGTGATTTCAGCTACGTCAACAGCTGTAGTTATTGCTTGGCCACGAGCTTTCAGCGTTATCTCATTCAAGTTGCCTGAAGAGAGACTTGTGATTATTGCCAGCACATAGCTCATTGGAGGTTTGTTTCCGACGAAGACAACATCCGCGT
>CAZWPI010000015.1:0-21909 GCA_964636055.1 uncultured Candidatus Bathyarchaeia archaeon | reverse complement strand
AAAAGGAGCTTAACCCTTGGTTGGGTCACAAGAAGGGCGCTGAAACAGTTGAGCAACTCTTGGATTGGTGCGAAAAACTCGGCGTCAAATTTGTGACGCTCTACACGTTTTCAACAGAGAACTTTAGGCGTTCTCCAGAGGAAATCGCGGAGATCATGAAAATTGCTGAAGAAGAGTTCCGCAAGCTTTTGACTGACGAGCGCATATACCGAAACAAAGTCCACGTTAAAGTCATTGGTCGGGTAAACATGTTGCCAGAGAGCCTGCAGCAACTCATAGCGGATGTGGAGAAAGCCACGAAAAACTATGACAACCAGTTTTTGAATTTCGCTTTTGCGTACGGCGGCAGAGCTGAAATTGTCGATGCAGCTAAAACCATCGCGGAGAAAGTGAAGGACGGCGAATTAAACCTTGATGACGTAGACGAAAGCACGTTCGAGAAGTACCTGTATACGGCGCATATGGCGAAACAGGAACCCGACTTAATCGTTAGAACCTCAGGTGAGGAACGACTGAGCGGCTTCCTGCTCTGGCAATCCGCCTACAGTGAACTCGCATTTTTGGATGTTTACTGGCCTGATTTTCGGTTGATAGACCTCTTGCGAGCGATCCGAACTTTTCAAAATCGCAAGCGGCGATATGGCACGTAAATAACTTGTTAAGTGCGTCTTTTGGCGCTTACAATGGAGATGACGTCTCTGTCTCGTAGAACAGTGTCCTCACCGATTCTTTTTCTTCCTCGCGCGTCCACAGCGTAAATGAAGCTTTCGCCAAGCTCAGTGTGGATTATATAAGCGAATTGACGCGCGGTTGTTCCATAGGGAACGAGGTAAGCGTCGGGCAAGACGCGCCCGTTGTGGTCGGCTAAATGCTCCAAGTCTTCAACAGGATACACAGTGATCATGCTTAGCAGTTTGAAGTAAGCCATGTTTATGGCATCTTGGACGCCTGTGGAACCGTTTTTAAGCAGAACTTTTTCATGAATAGTTTCCAATGCTCTGGTTTGGCTTTGAGACAGTTTTTCTGGTTGCAGAATTTTGAAGTTGCAGTCGCCGGGCTTGTAATCGATTAGCTGCTTTTCAGCCGCCCGTCTGAGTGCAAGCTCAGCTTCCGCGCAGCAAGGAATAACAGTGTAATCAAGTTTCCTCAGTTTCTCCAAGTTTGCTTCAGCGGCGGGCAAGTCAATTTTGTTGGCTACTATCAACATGGGCTTCGAAATTCGCCTAAGCGTATCCACGAAATTCAAGAAGTCTTCTTCGGTCCACGCGGTTGGTTTGTCAGCATTCAAGCCTGCTTTTCTGACGGCTTCGAAAATGTGACTGCGTTTTATGCCTAAGCCGCTTAAACGTTCTTCAAGCATGCTGTAAATGTCTTTTGATTCGGCTTCGGCTGTCCGCGCGATTTTCGACCAGTCTTTTTTGAGTATGGACGCCATCCACATAGTGATCTCCCGTTCCAAGAACTGCACATCTTCCAGCGGGTCGTGCTCACCAGGCTTGCATAGGCGCCCTTCGCAGTCTGTTCCGCCAGAAGCGTCAACGACGTGGATGAGGGCGTCTGCCCTGCGTATCTCGTCAAGGAACTGGTTGCCTAGTCCGCGTCCTTCCCATGCGCCTGGAACGAGACCTGCAACATCGATTAGCTCTATAGGGATGAGTCTTACGCCGTCGAGGCACAGACTGTTTTTCGGGTTATCTTTTACTTTGAATTCTTCGTGGACGCAGGGTGTTCGCACATAGCCGATGCCGCGGTTGGGCTTTATCGTGGTGAAGGGATAATTTGCGATTTCAACTGGCGCCAGAGTTGCGGCGCTGAAAAACGTTGACTTGCCTGTGTTGGGCTTTCCTATTACGCCTAATAATCGTGAATATGACTTCTGCATTAAGACAGTTTCACCGCATTGTAATACTGTTTGCAACCATAACGCTATATGATTTGTGCTTACCATTCTGATTGTGCATAAGGCATAAATGCGCTGTTTGTTTAAAAATGTCTGAGGGTCATTATGAGCGAAATACATTGCCCGAAATGTGGAAATAAAGCGCCTGCTGACGCGGTGTTTTGCCCTAATTGTGGAGCGCCGCTTAATGTCCACTCAACACAGCCGACGCACATGATGGTTGTAACCACTCCAACTTTGCCCGGCTATCGCGTTGTGAAGGTGTTAGGCGTCGTTACTGGCTTGACGGTTCGAACTAGAGGTGTGGGCGGAAAATTTGTAGCTGGAATTGAAGGAATGTTCGGCGGAGAAGTTACCAGTTACAGTTCAGAGGCTGAAAAGGCGCGGAGAGAGTCATTGCAGCGGCTAATCGATAACGCCAAGGGGATAGGTGCGAACGCCGTGATTGGTGCTGATTTTGAGACAAGCGATATTCTTCAGGGCACAGCAACTCTGTTCTCCGCTTATGGAACCGCGGTTGTCGTTGAGTCAACCAAGGACACGACATAAATTTTAGTGTCACTTTTTGTGAGAAAAACAGTTTTTGTTTTTTGTGACTTTTTACTGTTTACGCGTTAGTTATTCTGTATAACGTTTGTCCAATAATAGCGGGTAAAAGCTGCGCCTTCGTGTACAAATGTTCTGTTCTAATGGAGAAATGTTTATATAAGATTTGCCTGCTTGAACAGGCGTTTAGCAGCAGGGTTTTGGGAAAGCCGTGCTCGGGAATGTTTAGCGTTGGAAACAAGTTTGATCGAAAAAATCGATGACGTTGATATTCGAATTCTTAGTGTTCTGCAGGAAGATTGCCGCTTGAGCTTTAGCAAGCTAGCAAGAAAACTCGGAATATCTGTGGGCACGGCGTTCAATCACGTCAAAAGTTTGGAGAAAAAAGGCATACTAAGAGGCTACACGGCAGTTCTCGATTCGGGCAAATTGGGTTATAGCTTGACAGCCATAGTAATGATTCAAGCCGAAGGCGCATACCTTATCGATATTGAATATGAAATTGCCAAGACCACTAATGTTGTTGCTGTTTATGACATCACAGGAGATTATGACGCGGTTGCAATCGCTAAGTTCAAAGACAGAGCCAGCTTAAACGCGTTTATAAAAAACCTGCTAAGCCTGCCTCACCTCAAAAGGACGCTTACGAACATTGCCCTTAACGTTGTCAAGGAAGATCCTGGAGTCAAACTATAACCTTAAACAAAAAAGAAGCATATAGTCGCTTAGTGTAATGTGTTCAGGAGAAGAAACCATGAATCCAACAAGGATAACCGTTGCGTTTGACCAATCGACAGCCAACCTACTGGAGAAAATCAGCAAAGAGGCAGCGCTTTCCCAGAGCGAAATAATGAGGCGCGCCCTGCGATTCTATTATGAGAACCGGGCAATAGAAGATGCTGCTACTCGAAAAAAGCTCTACACCTATATGGACTTATTGCTTGGCGGTGAACACGTCATTCTAGACGTAGATCATTGGCTTCTTTTCCTAAAGCTCGTTGAGTCTTCTCCTGAGAAAGAAGAGTTCTGGAAGGAACATCGCGATGTGGCTAGATCACACACTGAACAGCTTAAGGCCAAAGTGCTGTCGGCGGAGGAGCTTCTAGCGCGGCTTGAAGCATGCAACTTTTTCAGGATGACTAAAGACTCGGAGAACGATTTTACTTTAGTTTTAGGGTCGGAGCTTCCGAAGAATTTCGTTAAGATTTTTCTTGAAGAGTATTTTGCGGGTATGGGTGTTAAGGCTGAGATAAAGGAAAACTTGGCTAAGTTGAGAGTTACTGTTAAGCGTTAAGCTCATGCAACAAGTGCGCAGTTTTTAATCGTTATTCTGGACGCCTTTTTAGTTTTTCATAAAAAGTATGAACATATCTTAACTATGTTTATATTGAAGGCTTTACACTTAAACGATAAAAAAATGAAAGGTGAATAACCGTGAAAAAACCAGAAGCTCTCTCATTAGAAGAGTTAGAAAGGGAGAGAAAGATAGAATGGGTCGACATGGGCATCGAAGGACTAACAGAGTTCATTCCAGGCTTACCTAAAGGCGATGCCATCCTCGTAAGGGGCGAACCAGGCACGGGCAAAACAATCCTATGCCTCCAATTCATACACAGAGGAGCAGAAAAAGGCGAAAAATGCGTATACATAACCACTGAAGAAACCCCGCAGACGATCATGAGAACTGGAAGAGAGCTTTGGAGCGACTTCCCATCAATGGTTCAGAACAAGCAAGTAGCTATAGTTGACCTCTCCATCACTGCATCATACGCCAGCGACTACGCACTAGTAAACAAAGAGGAAGCAGTAGAAATCTTAATGAAAGGACTAGACGCTCAACCAGACGCCACTAGAATAGTCATGGATTCGCTGTCATCACTAGAAAGACGGCTCGTTGACCCGACTGACTTCAGAGAAGTCTTCATGAAACTTTTACTTGAAGTCAAAAAGCGAGGAGCCACCACCGTGTTTTCGGCTGAAGGAATACCGACGGACCCCAACATAACAGAATATCTCGTGGACCACCTGATATATCTCGACTACCACAAGCACGACGTGATATGGACCAGAGTTTTCATTCTCAGAAAATCCAGAAGCTGCCCATTAAAGCCCCAGATACTCAAACTAAACATCGAAAGCGGCGGACTGTCAGTAGAGGAAATTCCAATCTCGCTGAAACCAGTGTGGTTCGCAAGCAAACTGTAGGTGGACAGCGATGTCAGCTTCTCCTTCACAAACTGACCTTTACGGATCAATTCAGCAGATATTCAACGTAGGCTGGGCACCAGTAGCCATTCTCTTAATGGCTACGGCGGGCTTTGCCCTACTCTATGCAGGTCTAGTGCGGAAAAAGAACGTTGCTCACACCATCATAATGCTGAACATCGGCTGGACACTAGCTTTCCTAGCGTATTACCTGATAGGTTTCCCATTCGCTTACTACGTTAAAGATGCAGTCTTCGGTTTGCCACAATGGGCACCTACAATAGCCAACCCGCTACCCGCCGCGTTATCCCAAACGGGAGCATACGGCATAGCAGCAAGCGCTTCAGGAATTGGTGACCTTGCGTTATGGTTCAAGATGTCAATGTTCGCAATTACGGCCATAGCCATAGTGCCAGGAGCAATAGCAGAACGCGACAAGCTGTGGGGCTGGGTAATCGCAGCAGCAGCGTTGGCTGCATTCATATATCCAGTGGTTGAGCACTGGGTGTGGGGCGGAGGTTTCCTATCTCAATGGGGATACATTGACTACGCTGGATCAACTGTCGTACATGAGTTCGGAGGCATGGTTGCTCTCGTTGCCGCCATCGTAATTGGTCCGAGAGTGGGCAAATTCGTCGGAAAGAAAAAGGAAGCCAGATCATTCTTCGGTCACAGTCTACCACTATCAGTCATCGGTGCATGGCTACTAGTCTTCGGCTGGTTCGGATTCAACATCGGTTCAAGCGCAGCAACAAACCCTCAAACTGTTAACGTTGAGCTAGCATGGGTTGCAGTAACTACAGCAATGGCAATGGCAGGAGGTCTATTCGGTGCAGCAGTAACGTCAAGAGGACATGCTCTGACGTCGATGGCAGGGTTACTTGCAGGTGCGGTCGCTATATGTTCAGGCGCAGCGGTGATGAATCCACTCTTCGCGTTCATAACGGGCATAATTGCAGGCATAATAACAACGTTTGCTCAAGGCCTCTTAGAACACAAGTTGCACATTGATGACGCGTGCGTATGCTTCCCAGTACATGCTGCTGCAGGATTCTGGGGCGTAATCGCCACAGGTCTCTTCGGCGCATCATTCCTTGGGGCGCATCCTCTGTATGGATTCACGACGGTCAGTTCATGGCTAACTCACATAGGCATTCAAGCGACAGGTGGCCTGATCATTGCTGCATGGGCTGGAGGAACAGGATTCGTGCTCTTCAAAGTGCTAAACAAGGCTAACCTGCTGAGAGCTTCAAAGGACTCTGAGCTATTCGGTTTGGACATCGCAGACCACAAAACATACGCTTACCCTGAAGACGATATGGGTCGCGACTTCCCGTAAGAAAAAAGTAAAAAGAATTGGAGGAAAAAACATGCAAGAAACATATGCGGCTACACTCGAAGATGTAGAACATCTGAAAAAAAGAGTTCAACATCTCGAGGAAGAAGTAGCCAAAATCAAAATGAAAATGGCCGGCAAAAAGTGGCTTTAGCAAGTCTCAAAGAGAGGACACATCATGAAAAAAATCGAAGCCGTAATAAAACCAGACATGTTTAGCTATGTTAAGGTTGCCCTAGCAAAGGCGGGATACCCAAGCCTGACAGCGTATGACGTGAAAGGTCGCGGTAAACAAAGCGGACTAATCGAAACAGTGAGTGGAAAGATAATACGGGCTGATGTCCTGCCTAAAACTAAAGTTGAAATCGTCGTCGAAGATAAAGAGGTCAAAGAGGTCACGGACATAATAGTAAAAACTGCATGCACTGGCACAATAGGCGACGGAAAAATCTTCGTATCTGCAATCGACGAAGTAATACGAATAAGAACGGGCGAAAGAGACAACGACGCAATCTAGGCACACTAATTCCCCTTTTTCAAGTTTCTTTATTTACCTCTGGAGATAACTTCCCTTAAGCGAAGTGTTGAGAAATAAGGAGTTAAGAGAGTTTTAAGTTAGCTTTTGCAAAAACTTCGGAACGCGCGCTATTCTTCCATCATTATCAGTGTTAGGGTTGATCGGACTTTACTGAGTGTTCGGATGTGGCGGGTTACCATTTCTTTAAGTTTGTCCATTGTGTCGGCTTTGATTTTTGTGATTAGGTCGTAGACTCCGTATGAGAAGTAGGCTTCTTCTACTCCTTCGACGTTCTTCAATTCTTTCAGGACGTCGTCTTCTGAACCTGATTCAACATTTATTAATACATAGGCTCTCGGCATTTCAAATCTCCTCAAATAGTCTAACAAGCTTTACCCATTAAAATATTTTGTCAAAGTGAGACAGAGTATTCACCTGAACATTCGCGGAAGCAACTACAAGTTTCTGAGGTTGACGCTAATTCGAAGCTTTCTGCGCACTGCGGTTTGGCAATTGAAGCACCGCTAACATTGGAAGATTAAAAACGTCTAAAGCGGCGTTATAGTAAGCCGTAGTCTAAGGTTTTGATTTTTCCTCTCCAATCCACGACGACGGCGAATTTCTCAATCCACGGGTGACCTTCCAAGTCAATCGGGCAGGTTCCCCTAACCATCCAGCCGTCGCTTTGCTCTTCAACAACGGCTACGTCGATCCTTTCTGTGTTCTTCTGTTTCTTGAGAAACTCAACTGCTATCTGGCTGGCGGATTCTTTTGACACTTGAGGCATTAACTCTTTACACTCCAAATCAACGTTCTTAGGTACCTTTTAGAACACATAGCCTTAAGCGTTATGCACGCTCAATTCTGATTCCGATTCAGCTTAGTCGCTGACAGCAGGTTTTAAATCACAAACAAGCCAAAGCCTAAGTGAGCGCCCATGAGCGAAAAGAAACGCGTAATCTTCCACATGGACATGGACCACTTCTACACCGCAGTGGAGGAACGCGAGCACCCGCAGTACAAGGGCAACCCAGTCGTCGTCGGTGCTGACCCGAAAGAGGGCAAAGGACGCGGCGTCGTCAGCACCAGCAACTACGAAGCCCGCAAAGTAGGCGTCAGGTCAGGCATACCCATATCCCGCGCGTGGAAACTCTGCCCAGAAGCCATCTACCTGCCGCCGAACTTTCCGTTATACATCAAAGTCTCCAACGAGATAATGGAAATAGCGCGGAAATACGCAAACAAGTTTGAGCAGTGGGGGCTGGATGAAGCCTTTCTGGACGTCAGCGCAAGAGTTAAAGATTACGCTGAAGCTGAGGCGTACGCTAAACAGTTGAAACGCGAGATAAAAGAGAAAGAACGCCTAACCTGCTCGATAGGCGTGGGACCAAACAAGCTTATCGCGAAAACAGCCAGCGACTACCAGAAGCCAGACGGCTTAACCCTGGTCAAAGAGGACGAGGCGGAAGCTTTCTTGGCGCCCCTTCCCGTTCGCAGGCTGCTGTGGGTGGGACGCAAAACAGAGGCTAAACTCAAAAAGATGGGAATAAACACCATCGGCGACCTGGCACGCTACGACCCTACAGTGCTGGCTGAAGCTTTCGGCGTGATGGGCACGCAGATGCACTTGATGGCGCGGGGCATCGACCGAAGCGAGGTAGAAGCCAGAACCGAAGTGAAATCCATAAGCCACGAAACCACGTTTGAAGAAGACACCGACGACGCTGAAGCAGTGCTAAAAGCGTTAGACGCGCTTGCCGCAGAAGTCTCCAAAGAAGTGACGGCGCAAAAGCTTTTTTTCAAAACAGTCACCGTTAAAGTGCGCTACGAGAACTTCGAAACTCACACACGCAGCAAAACACTGCCATTCATAACCAATCGACCGCAAGACCTGCAGAAGACAGCAAGAGACCTGCTTAAGCCATATCTTAAACGTGACCGCAAAATCCGGTTAATCGGCGTCAGAGTTTCAAGCTTCATTAAAGGAGAAAAACAAAAAACACTCGCATAGCAAGCTTACTCCACGTATTCCGTTGGGTCACGTATGCCCGCTTCCTTAAACGCTCTCTTGCGGTTTACGCACGACTCGCATTTTCCACAATGCTTCACGCCGTTAAAATAGCAGGACCACGTAAGCTCAAACGGCACGCCGAGTTCCGCACCTATCTCGATGGTTTCGGATTTGGGTTTGCCGCTAAATGGCGCTTCAATAGACATCGCCGTGCCCGTTCCGAGGCTCGCGGCTGTTTCAAAGGCTTTGTAGAACTCTCGTCTGCAGTCTGGATAAAACGGCTCATCCGAGCCTTGGGCGCCGTAGAATATTTTGTTGGCGCAGACTGAAGCGGCGTACGAAACCGCCACGGAAAGGAAAATCGCGTTCCTGAACGGGACAATTATGGGCTGGCTGAAACTTGACGTCATCGGAATATCCGCATTGCAAAGAGAGGTTACTTCGCCGAATACTTCTTTTAGCGTTGAAAGGTCGATTACTTTTATAGGAATTCCTAGTTTCTCAGCGATTTTTCGGGCGCAGTCAGTTTCTTTGGTTGCGATTTGACCATACTTGAACGTTATAGCGCTTATGTCGTATCCCTGTTTTTTAGCCCAATACGCCACTGTCGCGGAATCGGGTCCACCACTCAAGACTACTACGCATTTTTCTTTCATGCTTGCCACCATTTGAATCTGGATTCGATTAGTTTGAACATGCCTGCTCCGATCAGGCAGATGATTTGTTCGGCAACAAGCAGGTAAGGCAGCGTTGCCAGCATGGGGTCGCCGAAAAGTTGGCTAAGCATCCAGCTGACGCTTAAGGGAATTATCGTTGCTATCACGGCGCCTGCTACGAAGTAGTTCTGCTTGAACGGCTTAGCCGCCAGATACCCCGCCAAACCTGCCACCAAGCTCATGAGGGGCATGAACAGCAGGTCGTATACTCCGAAGGGGCTGAATATGTTGCCAATTACCACGCCGAGGGCGTAACCGAATGCCAGAACCCATTTTTTGGCGATTCCAGGCCTTAACACTCCCGCAACTCGGAACTGCAGCGCGTAGAAGGATATTGAAGCAAACACGTAAACTAACGCCGCGTACAGCGCAGCGTAAATGGCTATTAGTGCGATGTCTTTTGTTTTCTTCAGTTATTTTGCCTCCCTGCTCCCGGGTTTTGTTTGTGGCGGAACGGGTGGGAGACACCACTCACCCGCCAATTCTGGCAAAGGAACTCTTTGATTCCTTAAAAAGCTTTCTCGTAAAGTGGCGGACTTAGGCACCAAAATGGTTCGGAGCCTTGGCAAAATTAACTTATTTTATGTATATCCGGTTTCACTTCGCCCTTGATGCCGATGGCTTTCGCTTCTTGGACTTGCAGCATGCAATCTACGTGATACGCGTCGTTGAAGACGTTGTAGTCGATCATGTTGAGGAACGCGGCGTCGATGGAAACAGGTGAGCCAGAGGCGAAGATGCCAACGTCCTTCATTACGATTTTGCCGGGACCTGGCAAGCAGTCGCAGTACTCTGTGATGTCCTTGGCGAAGCTCACGTACGAAACCTTGTCCTTCTTGAAGGTGGAGAGCACGCCGTACGCGGCGGACGCCAGCGCTCTGCCGAGGTTCTCCTTGTCGACGAATTTGATGGCGTCCATGGGGCAGGCTTCGATGCACATGGGGCAGCGCATGCACAGCGGTGAGGTGTTTCGGGCTTTGCCCTCGATGATTTCAGGCAGGTCCATATCGCATGTTTCCTTGCACTTGCCGCAACCAGTGCATTTTGACGTGTCAATTTCCAAACCTACGGTTCGGTGCTGGCGCAGTTTGCCCGCCCGCGACGCGCAGCCCATGCCCAAGTTTTTTATGGCGCCGCCGAAGCCGCTGAGCTCATGACCCTTGTCATGCGACACCACGATCATGGCGTCAGCCTCGGCGATTACGCCTGACACCTCGATTTCCTGCAGTATGCCCTTGGTCTTCACCGTTCGGTAGTTCTCGCTTCGAAGCCCGTCCGCCACTATGAAAGGCGCCATGTTAAACCCGTTCGTCAACGCCGTTATCATGTGATCGTAACCGTTGTTGCGTTGCGCGTGATAGTAAGTGCAGGAGTCGGTGAGGAACGGCTTGCCGCCTGCCTCCTTGACCCTGCGGACTATGTCATGAACGAAGAACGGCTGAACGTAATACGGGTTGCCCAACTCGCCCACATGCAGCTTGACGGCTACAAGGTCGCCTTTTTCTACACAGTCAAAAGTGCCAGCCTCGTCGTAGAGGCGATTAGCCTCCTTCATCAAGTCACGTGCCGTGTCCCATGGAACAAAATGAACGACCATCACAAATTCCTCCAAGTTAAGATATTACATGCAAATATGATATTTAAAAGGAGAAGCAGAATCAAACCTGCCATAGTCTATTATGGTAACAAAATCTGGCGGGCCCGGTGGGATTTGAACCCACGGTTTCCGGCTCCGAAGGCCGACGCCTTAATCCGTGCTAGACTACGGGCCCCTCTGCACAGAACAATGGCACATAGTAATTAAAAGATTTACGAAAATTCTTATTAACCAACAGGGCATTAGATTCTGTTCGCTGCACTGCGGGCCGGTAGCTCAGCACGGCTGGAGCGTTCGGCTGATAACCGAAAGGTCGCCGGTTCAAATCCGGCTCGGCCCACTCCCTTTTGGGTTCGGGTCTAACAGACTCATATAATCAGCCTGCCATATTTTTGCATGTGCCCCCCGCTACTAAATACAAATACAAATCCCACAGGGACTCTTACTGCACTGCACTATCTTTCGGTATTTTGACAAAATTCTTAGTCAAAAGACCTTAAATCCTTAACTGTCCAATTAACCCTTTGGAGATATCCAGATGTTTAGGCAAGATAATTTAGGTTCATCTGAAGCGCCTTCTACATCAAGCCAACCAAAAGCACAAAAAACAGAAGGGAAAAAGTCTCGCAAAAAATTATACGCCTTAGTGGCGGGACTAACAGTGATTGTAGTTCTAGTTACAGCTCTGTTGGTCGCCCAAGGCTCTGGTTCAACAATACAACTTGGCCTAAACTACACTGTGGGGGAACGCATGGTTTATGACACCACAAATGTAGTCACAAATCAACAGTACAATACCTCAATTAACGTCGGTGGCACTCCAAGTAGCGAGAGCATTAACACAACAGCTATCTTAGACGTTCTTAGCTTCAACGGCGAAAACTACACCATAAATGAAACCATAGCAGGAACACTATTAGGCAAGCCATTAACGTTACCGCTCACAGTAAACGTGAGCAAAGCAAGCTACTATAACAACCTCATTGCTCCTGGAGGACCAGCGATCTTCTATAATGTTAGCAGTAACCCAACAATTTCAGCCTATGTAGCCAAGACGGCAGTTAATGTCGGTGATATTTGGCAAATTCCAGTAAAAATAGGAAACTCCAGCCTTGGAGTCACAGGTCAAATGGCGCTAAAGTTTGTAGGAATTCAAGAAATCACAGTTCCAGCAGGCACTTATAAAGTGTTTAGAATAGACATTTCAAGCAATGACTTAGTCACGCATATCAACCTTCAAAATGACATCTTAGGCTTGAATAATGTTAGCAATTTTACAACACGTATGAATGGCCAAACATACCTTGAATATGGAACATGCCGCTTAATCAAAGCCGACCTCCAGCAAGACAGCACCTACCAGCTAAATGGCATAAATGGAACTTCGAGTATTCACACAGAGAAAATCCTTGTTCAACATACAACGCCATAAAGACAAATCAAGCGTCTAACAAGTTAGGTAATAACCAAACTTTTTTTTAGTAAATCAACATGCATCAAGTTTGATTAATCCATTACTCCCCTTTTTCTCTTTTTTTGTTTCAAGCCTGGCTTTGCATTTATGAAAGTTCTAGAGTCTTCACCTAACCGCTACGACCGCGGAATAAAGATGCTCTCCCGTTTCAATTTTCAGTAGGATATTAACATATTTTTTCCAATGAAACTGAAAATATGGAGGCAGTTTCCGTAAGGTTTATAGTAAAATAAATCATCATATTGTTGATGGTGGCAAAACGTAAATCTCTTAATTGAAAATCTCCACATTAAAATAATTGGGGGATAGATCGCAATTCCCAAAAAAATTCTAATCATACTAATTTTAGCACTATTGCTCTTTTCATCAATTTTTACTTCAATATCAAATTTTCACGGAAATGCCAGTGCGCAAGTGACCGTTAATACACCTTCAGGCAATAACATTTCAAATCAGTACGAGTGGCCCCAGTTTCAAGGTGATTCCTCTTTTTCCCGATTCTCAGCGGGTCCAGCTCCTGACACATCAAACGTACTTTGGAAAGCTAACATAATGGGAATACAACCCTATATTACAGCCTTTGACGGCATGGTATTCGTCTGCACAAACACTTCAGTAGTTGCACTTGACCAAACAGGAAGCGTCGTTTGGAAGACAGCTGTTCCCATGAGCAGAAATTGGCCAATAGCCTACAAAATTGATGATTCACACATGATTGTGGAAAGTAGTTGTCTTGACCCAAAAACGGGAAACCTATTATGGACTAGCTCAGAGTTCTGTGCTGATACTGGCATTTTCAACTCTAACGTTTACAGCCCAGAAGAGAAAATGTTTTACATAAAGGTCAATTCATATATTGAAGGTTGGGACTTTTCTGATCCATCTAGGCCGCCAACTATGCTCTGGAAAACCTATGTTCCAGGTGGCGGCATAACTGGCATCGGAACAACATATGGTGACGGCATGGTATTCGCAGGCTCTTTTGAAAATCAACAAATGGCGCTCAATGCCACAACAGGCGATGTTTTATGGAATACCCTTACAAAAGGACCTATGATCTTCAATGGCGCTTATTCTGATGGTAGATTCTTTAGAGGTGGAACAGATGATAATACAATGTATTGTTTCAACGCCACCAACGGTCAAATCCTCTGGACGTACACACCAAACACCAATGGATACTTCACCACAGGCTGCGCAGTAGCATATGGAATGGTTTATGAAATGAACAAAGATGGATATCTTTATGCTATCAACATAGAAACTGGCAATCCAGTGTGGAAATACAAAGGGCCAGATGATACACTTATTTGGCCAGGAATGCCCACAATTGCAGATGGTAAAGTCTATGTAACAACAGGTGAATACGCCGCATACGGTGGCCCATATGGAAGTTCTGAATTTGCATGTTTAAACGCTTACACTGGGCAGCCCATTTGGAAGCTTCCTATAGAAGCATTAGCTCCACGAGAATCTGCTATTGTTGCGTATGGCAATTTGTACATCATTCCGGGAAACGTGACAACTGCAGTCGACACAACCTCAGGAGCAGAATATTCCACGACTAGCCAACTGTGGGCAATAGGAACCAAGCCAATTGCTGTTAGCAATTGGCCTATGTGGCGGGCCGATCCAACACACTCCTCTACCGCTCAAGTAGGTCCCTCAAACCTCACTTTGGCTTGGAAGTTCACAACTAACGGGTCAGTTATCTCTTCGCCAAGCGTTGTAGACGGAATAGTTTATGTCGGTTCACAGGACAAAAACATCTATGCTATTGAAGCATGGGGTGGCAATCTTATTTGGAATTTTACCACTCAGGGTGCTATTGAATCCTCGCCTGCAGTAGCAAACGGCAAAGTCTATGTAGGAAGCGATGATGGATACGTTTATTGTCTCGACGCTTACAAGGGCACCCTCATCTGGCAAACATTCGTCAATAGTGATCTGCCTTTTACGTTTGGGAACTTAGTGCTTAAATCTTCACCAGCAGTATCCGGAGGCATAGTCTATATTGGATCATTGGACGGCTACATGTACGCACTTAACGTAAACAACGGTGACATAGTTTGGAAGACCAAAACAGATGGACCGATCGAATCTTCTCCAGCAGTTGCTAATGGCGCTGTCTACTTTACTTCACAAGCACCGACGGCAGGCGTTCTCTACAGACTGGACGCCAACAATGGGACTGTAATTTGGAAACAACAAGTGCCCTATGAAATTTCATTCGTAGGAGGCACTGAGATGCTTGGTTCTCCGTCAGTAGCAGCGGGCATGGTCTTTGCATCCTCCGACTGGGGGACTTATTATGCGATAAATGCCTCGACAGGGGATATTTTATGGAAATTCAATGATCCAACCGCAATTGAGTTCATAGTCTCGTCCCCAATTTATGTTAACGGTGACCTTTTCATCATCGACAAATTCAACATAGCGTGCCTTAACGCAACGAACGGTCACACTATTTGGAGCGCCTACACAGGGGACGAGCTATATGTTTCACCCTCTTATGCTAACGGCAAAATTTACGTTGTAACCAGTCAACGTGATATATTTATCCTTGATACCTCGAATAACGGTACGAAAATTGCAACTGCCACTACGCCTTCCAGCAGTTGGTCTTCGCCAACTATAGCCAACGGAAGATTATACGTAGGATGTAACGACTGGAACGTCTATTGCTTCTCTAATTATGTCGCTAACTCAGCTTCGACTCCGACTCCGTCACCTAACGCCATGTCAGGGCCCTCCTTGGTGGCAGTGATCGCCGCTATAGCTGCAGCTATTGTTGTTATAATTGCTGTGGTTGGCTACGTAATCAGAAAAAGGACCAAAAACAGACTGCTTTGAAATCTTCAATGGAATTCTACCTGTCGCAGGTTGGCGGTTATAAAGTTTTATAAATTGAAACGGTTAAGAATTGTCTTTAGGGGGAGGACGTTTTGGTTAAGGATGAAGAAATGTTGGAGGAACTGAAGAAGATTCGTGCGTTGCTTGAGCCTAAGCCTGCTCCGCCGGCGCCGAAGGGGTTGTGGGCGGAGTTCAAGAGCTTTATCGAAAACTACAAGGTTATGGGACTTGCGGTTGCTTTCATCATGGGCGTCTATCTCGGCGGTCTCGTGCAGTCTCTGGTTAAAGATTTGCTTCTGCCTGCGATTGGTTTGGCTATTCCAGGTCTTGAAGACTTATCGACTTATGTGGCTCCAGTTGGGACTCAGGCATTCGGTGTCGGCAGTTTCTTGGTGGCTTTGATAACCTTCATCATCGTTGCCTTCGTGATTTTTATCATAGTGAAGGTGACGAAGAAGTGGGGCATACAGTAAAGGAGCTAATGCTTCGTCTGGTGGAGGCTTAGGGGAGTCAAAACTGTAAGTGGCTCTTTGCGGTGCTTGATTCCCATTTCCTCATTTTTGTTTTTGTAGGTTTTTAGGCCTAGGATTATTAGGTGTTCGATGAATGTACTGCGTTTTTCTCTTCCGCGGATATTTTCGAGTTCTCTGAAGAGTTTTTGGTCCATGGTTATGCTTATGTTGTGTTTCATGCGCGTAAACCTCGTATACTTGGTATATTTAGTATACTGAAAAGCTTTATTAGCTTTACTATACATAACCTACACGAGGCAAAACCATGAAAACCCTCCGCATATCAGACGACGCCCACCAAAAACTAACCGCCCTACTCGGCGAAATCACCGCCCAAACCATGAAAATGCAAACCTACACCGACGCCATAGAAAACCTACTATCCACATCAGTTATGTTGCCGCCTGAGCTTCTTGTGGAAATCGAGAACTTCACAGACGCAAACAAGCATTTAGGCTATACCACGCGTGAGGAGCTTATCCGCGAAGCTATAAGATTCAAGCTCGGCGCTCTGAAAGGACAGTGCGAGTACGTCGAAGTTCCGAAAGAAGACTACGAGAAGCTTCAGCAAGCCGTACGCGACCTGGACACAGGCTTCCTAAGCGCCGACGACTTCATAGAGCAGCAAATTCGGAACCTGCTGGAAAAGCACGAGGCGTGGATTAAGCAGCAAGAAGACTACGAAAACAGAAAGTGACCATGAGCTTGGGGATGCCGGAAGGCGGCTGATTTCCTGATCGAATTAGTGGCACTTGTGGGAGTAGGTCTGAGTAGTCTACTTCAAGAAACGCAAACGCTTGGCATTAATTTGGTAAAGATTTGGGTAAAAATCTGGAAAACCAATTAATAATCTTTCATACCAGAAGAGATTGAAAACTGAAAACTCTAAAACCGAAAGGAGACGTGAAAAATGAAGCAAATACATGTGTACACGCTGGATTTGGCCAAAATAAAGGGAAGCGGAGACTTTTCATGTCCACGCTGCGGAACCAGCATATCTCCGGATGATTGCACCGAAAAGGCTTACTCTATTCTGGAGGCAAAGGTCAATGACCAAGGTCTGGAAGAACTGATGATCCGCTGCAACAAGTGTGCAAGTCAACTTCACCTAACTGGTTTTTCTCTGTTGCAGAAGCTGCCGGAGATAGACGAAGAGGACCTTGAGAGTTAGGCTACATAACTAGCGTATAATATCACAATAGCGTAAGCTTACGGTGACAATGATATATGGATTAAAATTTCGTTTTGAGTTAGGTATTACATTTTAGTTTCTGATACCTAATAGCGAGCGCTAAGCATTTCTTTTCAGTCGCTTCAAAGAACTCAGAATAAACTTTCGAGTCTCAAGAAGCTTCTTAACCTGCCTGACGCTCAAACCTGAGCACCATTTTAGGAACAGGCTTCTCCCTCTTGGACGTTTTCTCGATTGAAATCCTCGCGCGCTACAAGTTTGTAGGCTCTTGAGTGAAAGGAAAGTTTTTCTGGTTTTCAGCTGATTATTGTAAATTCGAGTTTAATTCCGAAAAACTCTTTAATAGTTAAAGACCTCAATCGACGAGATAGAAGTGCTTCGCTTGAGGCTGGAAATGAAAAATGCCAAAAAAGAAAAAGAAGAAGAGTTGGAAGGAAAGCCAACGTGAAAGGCAAGTAAAACAGCAAAGTACCCAAACAGCCCAAGAAATACAGAGAGACAAGGAAGCTAAGAGAAAACCGCGCAAATTGCCGAAAGGCAAAATATTTTTAGCGATTTCCTTGATTGTTCTGATATTCGGAGTTTATGTGGTATTCCAATACGCGATAAACTCTTTCACCCCAAAGTCTTTCACAATTATCTACATCAGGGCTGATGGGTCGGTGGATCCCTCCGCGGCATCGATTTCGAATAAAGGAAACAGCGCCTATACATTCACAGCCGATATTTATGGCTTGATTGTAGTTGAAAGGGACAACATAGTCGTTGACGGAGCCAACCACGTTCTTCAAGGGCAGAGTGATGCAGGTTCCAAGGGAATAGATTTGAGCGGGAGAAGTAACGTGACAATAACAAATATGGGACTAAAAAACTTCGGTTATGGCGTCTACCTCTACTCCGCATCTTATAATGTCCTTTCTCAAAACCGGTTGATAGACAACGATTATGGCATCGAGTTGGATTCTTCTTCAAACAACACTGTTTACGGAAACACTGTAACAAGTAGCGACGGAGCGATTGGGCTTTCTGAGTCGTCTGGGAACAGCATAACGCAAAACAACTTGGTAAGTAACACGTATAGCATAAGCCTCACCGATTCTTCGGGTAACAATATCGCTAAAAACACCGTGAAAAACAGTGATGGAGCGATTGGAGTTTCTCAATCGTCTGGTAACAGCGTTTCTGGAAACCATATGGATTACGATCAAAAAGGTATATTGATAGACAATTCTTCGAGTATCAGTATTTCCGGAAACACCATAACGAATGGTAATGAAGCGATCAGTGTTTCTCAGTCGTCGGGTAACACGGTGAAACAAAACAGCTTGACAAATAACGTGTACGGCATAAGCCTAACCAGCTCTTCCAGTAACAGTGTTTCTGGAAACACCATAACCAACAGCAGCTATGCGATTGGGCTTGAAGAGTCGTCCGGCAACAACATAACGCAAAACGACTTGGTACGCAACTTGAACTGCATAGAACTCGCTCACTCTTTGGATAACAGTATTTCTGGAAACGCCATGATAACCAGTAATTATGGGGTTGCGCTTTATCAATCGTCGGGTAACGTGGTAACAGAGAACTACATGGCGGGCAACGACTATGGCGCACAATTCACGTATTCTTCAAATAACGTTATATTCCATAATAGGTTCAACAGTAACACTTACCAAAGTAATTGTGTAGATTCGGTAAATGTTTGGGATGATGGTTATCCAAGCGGCGGCAACTACTGGAGCGACTACCAAAACTTGTATCCTAATGCTGCGGAGTTAGACGGTTCAGGGATATGGAACATGCCTTATGTTATTGATGGGAATAATCAAGATAGCTATCCGCTTTTAAGTGGCTGAGCTCCCGCATACTGCCGTACCTCAGATTAAGCTACAAATGATTTTGGATGGAAAAAACCAAGCTCGAAGTCATTAAGCTACTGAGATTAAATGTTGCAAAAGGGAAAATTATTGAGAATTTCCCGCCCTTCAGACATATTTTCATAATCAAAAGACCCTTTTTACCCTCTCAAACCCTCTGCAACCCCTATTTTTAGCCCTAAAATTACACGCTGTTCCACCTGCAAGCCAGAAAAAGTGCAGATATAGACATGCTATAATACTATGCTTCTGCGAATCGCAAGGGGCAACTTTTCTACTGTTTTTCCCTCACACTCTTGTTGTTGCGGGCATACTCGATTTCGATATGCTATACTCTATACCTTCCTTCCTCTTCCACCGTCCTATAGTCTCCTAGCCTTTTTTGAATTGATTAACCACTCCAACCTTTCCAACATGGGACTTACGTCATTTTGGTTGGTTGGATTAAATTTTAATAAAACCCAAACACAAACGTTTATCTAAGCGAACTAAACATTGGTTTTAAATAACTTAACGCTAGGCCTTGTACAAGGCTATAACAATGAATAGATTCAAAACAATTCTGATAGTTGCGTTAACTATAGCTCTTGCCATTTCGGCAGTCTCTGTTTGGATAATTTTCTCCTCTAACAGTTCTCCAACCAAATCAACACCCCTTTCAACTCCTAAGTCCTTGTTTATTTCTAATATGTCAGTTTCAAACAATGAAATGCCAAATGAATCCTATTTTAATGTTACACAAGGCATGACTTTTTCAGTAAATATAACATTTACTTCAATGACCAGCCAACCAATAGAAATACCCATTGACAATCTAACGTTAAGTACCTATAGTTCTACAATAAATCCCAAAGTTTGGGCTGATACAGGGAATTCATCTTTCGTACAGGACGATGTTCTTAGTTACAGTTTCAGTCTTAATTCTGTAATTGTCCAGCCTTCTGCGTCTAATTCTACTGTGCTATCAATCAAATTTAACAACAATGCCCCTGTAGGTCAATATTATTTAGACCTTAGGTTAGGTCGTGCAATAATGATTAACACCCAATCACAAGCAAACTATTATTCAACTTTGGGAGTAGAGGTCATATTACTTCCAAATCAATAATAACTTATCAAACTAAAATCCGATGATAGTTTCGGGCAGTCGTTGGGTTTGGGATTAAATTTTAACCCCCGAGAGATAGCACGGTGCCTTGTGGCTTGAAACGCGGTTGCACTCGGGGAATTGAAAGCCTCAAGGCTAGAAATGCTTATGAAAATTGGAAATGAGAAGGCAAGCGGGGGTATCGAAATGCCCTGAAAGCAGAAAGGCACGCGTTGCCTTATTCCCCAAGTGTTAAGGCATATGCAACCCCTTTCCCAAGAAAGGGGCGAAAAGTAAAGAAAAACTGGTGAGCGCAAGTACCGTTAGGTAGCTGTCAGGTACACATTGGAACTACGCAAAGTCTTTGGTAATCGCTGTTACTCCAGCAGGTACATGAACAGTAAAGTTGCCAATGTCGTCTGTCTGAGGAATGTTGTGGATTCCGAAACCCCAATAATAACTTATGCTTACGTTATAGGTATGTTCATTCATTAAAATAACAGAATAGACTCCGATGCCACTGTTAGCACTCGGTTGAGAAGTAAAACTAAAAGAAGTCTCAGCACCTGTCTGAATGTCAGTAAACTGTATTCCAATCAAACGTGACCCACCTATAGTAAGAGCATTACTGTTTGCTTTCCCTGATACTGTTATAGCACCTGCGTTACTTAGAACTGACAGAACGCTTGAAACATTTGTTTCCTGCCCATCGCTTGAAGCGATAATAGTGACAGGATATTTTCCTGTTGGAGTAGAATCAGGAACAGCATAAATTAACGTACTGGTAAAGTTTGACTCGCCAAAGGCAGGCTCAAACGTGCAGTTTATACTGCTTAGACCAACATTGCTGCTCAACGTTACATTCTCAGGTTTTCCAATTGAGGTTACTTTAACTTGGATTTGAGAATTGCTTCCTTGTATCACGTCTGTTTGATTCATAGAAACAGTCAGGCTAAGTTTTGTAGCTGTTTGCCCAGCGGTTGGTTGATGAAATATGGCGTACGCGGCGATTGCAGAGACAAGAAGCACCACTACTATTAGGGAAGCAATGATGATATTTCTCCGTTTCTTATTTGAAGCTGAGCCAAACAATGTATCCACCTCTTGTTTTGCGTTGTCACCAGCTACATGCTAAATGTTTTTCTTTTATTAAGCACCAAATAACAATGCGTTAAACTAACCTTAGCTCTTATGGCTTTGCCTCTACTGAGTGCAGGCTTTCTACGCTATGCAGATTTAAGTTTTAAGTTAGTGGTCTTTCGATGTCTTCTATAAGATAAAAGAGAGACTAATACGGCTACCAAAACTACAACGGTAACGATAATAGTAATGGTTAGTGGTGAAACCAAAGCTGGAGAAGGCGTTGGTGTAGGTGTTGGGTTTTGGACTGAGAATTGAACAGGGGAAGAGGATGCGTTGAAATATATACTTCCACCGTACAGACTCGCTGTTATCACAATTTTATGGTAACCGTTTGCTAGGTTGGAAACGTTCACTAAATATGAGAATGTCGGGTTGACTTTAAAACCTCTGGGGTCAAAATGGTCAGTTGAGGATTGGTTTGAGGCAACAGTTACGGCTGTGTTATTGTCTATAGTGTAAGAGTAAACTCCGTTCATTTTTGGTGCTGGAGGTGTGGGGAGACCGGCAAAGGTGGGATATGTCGTCCAGTCTATAGTGAAGTTAAGGGGCATTGTGCTCTTGTATGTTTGGTTGTCTGGGCTGTAAATTGTTAGAGTAAAGGCGACAGGGTTGATGTTAGTGTTGTTGCTATAGGAACTTGTAATTTGTGCATTAGCCATTGACGGAATTAAGAGTGCCAATATGACCGTTAACGCTAATGCTGCTTTCCTCATAATAGCACACACACAATAATATGTTAAACTCGACTTATCTTTTATTCTCGCTGGTTTATGCTTACCTATGTCTCCAGAGTATGTTTACACAAACCCTTTTCTGTCAAGCCTTTTATGCCTATAGAATCCTCTGTCTCCACCTGAAGGCGTGCCTTTCCCCTGAAAGCACTTCATTCCCGACGCACCGCAATCGTCGTAGTCAGGATTAAAATTTAATTTTTTAAAGGGCA
>CAZWPI010000014.1:0-22001 GCA_964636055.1 uncultured Candidatus Bathyarchaeia archaeon | reverse complement strand
GGGTTCAAATTCACAAGCGGGGTGATGAGGTGCGGGTTTTCAGCCGAAGGCTCACAGATGTGACGCGGAGTCTGCCCGAAGTGGTTGAAGCCGTGAAAGCCAACGTCAAAGCAGGCGAAGCGATCGTGGAGGGCGAAGTCATAGCCGTAGATGACGGCGGGCATCCTATTCCGTTTCAGCATTTAATGCGCCGATTCAAGCGGGTTCACGGCGTGCGGGGTATGGCTGAGAAAGTCCCTGTGAGGCTTTACTTGTTTGATGTTCTCTTCCTTGATGGAGAAAGCTTGATTTCGTTTCCGTATGTGCAGCGCAGGAAGGTTCTTGCTGAGAACGCTGGAGAAATCGCTTTGACCACGCAGATTGTCACCGACAAAAAGGTGCGTGCGGAAACGTTCCTGAAAGATGCCCTTGGCGCTGGGCACGAGGGGTTGATGGCGAAGAAGCTTGACAGCCCTTACACGCCTGGAACTCGGGGGAAACGCTGGTTCAAGATAAAACCTGTTTTGGAGCCTCTGGATTTGGTTATTACGGTAGCTGAGTACGGTTATGGGCGCAGGCACGGTTGGCTTTCGGACTATTATTTGGCTGCGCGGGATGCGGCGACTGGCGGCTTTTTGACGGTGGGTAAGACGTTTAAGGGTTTGACGGATGCGGAAATCATCGAAATGACTAGGCGGCTTAAGGAGTTGGCGGTGCGGGAAGAGCGCAATCGGGTGGTGGTTCTTCCGAAAATAGTGGTTGAAGTCGCCTACAACGAGATTCAGAAAAGCCCCAAATACAAGAACAGGATGGCGCTGCGGTTTGCCCGCATAAGCCGCATCAGAGACGACAAGAACCCAGAAGACGCAGACACTATAGAGAAGGTTAGGAAAATCTATGAGAGGCAGTTCGCCAAAAAAGGCAAATATAAAGCTGACTAACACCCATTCTCTTGGGGCGATAAAGGTGGATGCGGCGGACAAGAAAGCGTTTGCTTCTGAATTCTACAGTCGCCAAGTGATAATGCAAGAGTTAGGCTGGAAAGGTCAGCGGAAACTGGCAGAATCAAAGGTTGCCGTGGTCGGCGTAGGCGGACTAGGCACGGTCTCCTCGCTCTACTTGGCTTTGGCAGGGGTTGGATACCTGCGTTTAATAGATCAGGATACCGTGGAAACCCCGAATCTGCACCGCCAAATCCTCTTCAGCTTGGATGATTTGCATTATCCGAAGGCTGAGGTGGCAGCGGAACGGCTGCAGAAGCTTAATCCGCTCGTAGAGGCTGAGCCTGTTTCGGAGAACGTGAACGCAAGCAACGTCGAGAAGCTTTTAACTGGAGTAGACTGCGTGGTGGACGGGTTAGACAACATGATGACCCGCTACTTAATCAATCGTGCATGCGTGAAGCTGGGTGTTCCATACATTTTCGGCGCAGCCATCGGCATAGAGGGCAACCTCTCAGTCTTCGCGCCTCCCGAAACCGGCTGCTTAGAATGCTTGCTGCCGAACCTGTCAGACACCGATTTGCTTACGTGCGACACCCGCGGTGTCGTTGGCGCCACGCCTGGAATAATCGGCGCGATGCAAGCCCTGGAAGCCATCAAAGTTCTTACGGGCATGGGTTCGCCGTTGAAGGGCAAGCTTATGGTTTGCGACTTCAACGACATGTACTTCACCACGGTTGACACTGCGAAAGCCGCGAACTGCCCCGCCTGCCGAGGCACTCTGGCTCCGTTGGAACGGCGCGAGAGGCTTGTTTGGCTTTGCGGCCAGAACACGGCTAACATTAACCCTGAAAAACCGTTGAAACTGAACCTCAGCGAAGTTTACGAAACTGTAAGGCAACGCTTCCGTGTCCGTTTGAAGTCGCACCTCGCCATAATATTCGATTACGGCGATTTGGAAGTCAGCTTGTTCAACGGTGGGCGCATGCTCATAAAAAACGTCCAGAACGAAGAAGCAGCCCTGAAAGCGTATAGGGAGATTCTCAAGAAACTGAACATAATTTAATAAGTTTTTTGCTTGAATGCTTTGTTCGCCGTCAAAAACTAGTTGCTAAAAAAGAAAGATGGTGTTAGGTGCTGTTTCCGCTTTTACGTGCTCAGTCCAGTTGGTAGGCTTCTTCTCCGTGCTCGCTGAGGTCCAGACCTGCGTCCTCTGCTTGAGGGCTCACTCTGAGGGGCGAGAATACGTTGACCAGCTTCAACAGCAGGTATGAGCCGAAGAAGGCGAAGGGCACTACTACTGCAACTGCCAACAGCTGAGCGACCAGTTGACCTGCGTTTCCGAAGAGTAAACCGTTTGCACCGTTAACAGCTGCTGTTGCAAATAGGCCAGTTGCAATTGAGCCCCAAATTCCGCCGATGCCGTGGCATGCAAAGACATCTAGCGTATCGTCTATTTTTGATCTGCCCGCTCGCCAGTTAGCAACCAAGTTTGAGAACACTCCTGCAGCTAAACCTATGATTAATGCTGAAGTCACGTTAACGTAGCCTGCGGCGGGGGTTATAGCAACCAGCCCAACGACTGCGCCGACAGATATACCGACTGCTGAAGGCTTACCCTTTTTGGCCCAGTCTAGGGCCATCCAGCTTACAGCGGCGGCAGCTGCGGCTAAGTTCGTGGTGACAAGAGCTGAGACTGCAAGATCGTTTGCTGCAAGAGCGCTGCCCGCGTTGAATCCGAACCAGCCGAACCAAAGCAGAGCTGCGCCAAGCATTACGTATGGTATGTTTGTCGGCTTGAACTCGCTGGCGCTTTCTTTCTTGGCGGCTTGCATGTGCTCTTTCCATGGAATGCCGCAGCCTTTTCTTCTGCCGATCACAAGGGCTGCTGCGAGGGCTGATAAGCCTGATGAGATGTGGACAACTATGCCTCCTGCGAAGTCAATTGCGCCCAAGGCGTGGAGCCAGCCGTCGGGGTTCCATACCCAGTGAGCGATTGGCGCGTAGATGAATATAGACCAGAGAACGATGAAGATCAGGAGTGAGCGGAACTTTATTCTTTCGGCGCACGCGCCTATGATTAATGCTGGGGTGATGGCTGCGAATTTCAGTTGGAACGCGAAATACAGCAGTTCAGGAATGTTGGGTGCGAGTGCTTGGTTGACGCTGTGTATGCCTATGTTGTTCAAGCCAACATACGATAGGTCGCCTATTATTCCGTTTACGCTTGGTCCAAATACGAGGCTGTAGCCTATAATCGCCCATATTATGCTCACGACTGCGAATATGATTAGGCATTGGACTATCGTGGACACGAGGTTTTTCTTTCGCACTAAGCCTCCGTAGAAGAAGCCGAGTGCGGGGGTCATTAACATTACTAGAGCGGTTGCGGTCATTAGCCATGATATGTCTCCTGAAGTCATTTTCCAATTCCTCTTTTGACATATGTATTGAATGTGTGTCTTTTTCTGTGCATTTATCACAAACAAGTATTTAAAACTATCCATTTGAAAGCCTAAACTATTCAAAAATGAACATGCGTCTCAAAAACAAACAAGCAAAGAAACACCCTTTCATTTTTCCCTCCAAAAACCCCTATTTACTGAAAAACCGTTCAAAAATCAAAAACCACCCACCACAACAATCAAAAAAACAAAACACCCAAAACAAAAAAACAGTGCTTCTCTGCGTTTCAGCCTTTAAATAAGGGAGGGGGGGAGCCCCACAGAGCACATAAGCGCCATCCACGTTCTACAATGCGGCTGTTTCAGCCAACAATATTTTTATTTCAGTCTCCACCTAGAGTCAACCTTGCTGGGGTGGCCGAACGGTTCAGGCGGCAGCCTGCAGAGCTGCTATATGTGGGTTCAATTCCCATCCCCAGCTCCACAGACCATTTTTTGGTGGGGTGAGTACTTTTTTGTTTGTAGTTGTGGGTTGTTGCTTAGCACAACTACTTCTTGGGCTTTGTTTCTGTGGTTGCTGGGTGTTTTTGCAATTTGTTTGCTTGATGTGTTTTGGTTGTGCTGCTTGCTACATGCTCAGTTTTCTCAGTGTTGGTTTTTGTTTTTTTGCTTGTTTCGGCGGCTGAAACAATGCGGCAAATGGCATATGTAGGTCTTTTCAAGCTCAATCAGCGTCAATAAGATTTTGTTAAGGAAAAAGAGAGGTTAGCGTGACATCTCTGTTGGAAAGATTCAATTCCCATCCCCAGCTTTTAAGACGAATCCTAAGCTTCTGGAGATGAAAGGTGTCTTCATTTATTTTCTTTTTGAATAGCTTTTAGTGTCCTAGAGGTCGCAGCCGTGTTCGAGACCGTTTTCTATTAGTTGGCTGGCTTCTTGGATACGCCCTTGTAGAATAAGCTTATGTGCTTCTATTAGAGACGTTTTGCAAGCATTACCCTCTTATACGTCAATTAATTAGGTAGATAATTAAATAACAGGAATACACCTAAGGGTTGCAAAAGATTACCCATAAATTGCAAAATTTTACATACACACTCTTGCATGAAATGCAATGTAAATGCAGTTTATTTTCTAAACAAAAATTATTTAAATAATTTATAATATAATATGTTAATCGCGCAGTTATGCGCAATAAAATAAAAGGAGAAAAAAAGAATGCAAATTTTGAGAAGCAAGACTATTGCTATTTTGATTGCTTTGTTTCTGATGTTAACTATGGCTGTTTCGCTTGTTGCTTTGCCACCCGCTAGCGCACACACACCGAAATGGGAAATTCCGACGTACGCTTTCGTGCAACCTGTGCCTAACCCTGTAGGTGTTGGTCAGCCAGTCCATGTCTTTATGTGGCTTGACAAGGTAATAGCTGGAGCACTTCCAACCAATGACATTCGATTCCATGACTACGAGCTCACCATTACTGCGCCTGACGGTACAACAGAAACAAAAACGTGGGATGTCGTCTGGGACTCAACATCAAGTCAGGGCTATTCCTTCACTCCAGACCAAGCTGGCACATACACCCTTGAGTTTACTTTCCCAGGACAAGCATACACATGGACGGAGCCCTTTCCCTTCATGGGCATGCTTCTGCCGAATGAATACACAAACGACACTTACCTGAGCAGCTCTGCGTCAGCAACACTAACCGTGCAGGAAGAGCCAATATCCACAATCCCAAACAATCCGCTTCCGACAAACTATTGGACACGCCCCATATACGGTACGAACTGGAACTGGTATACGATTTCGTCAAACTGGCTAGGCCAAAGTGCACCGGGCTACGCGAACGGTGTCCCAGGTGATGCCATAGGTCCTCTCACCGGCCATATCATGTGGACAAAGCCGATTGATATGGGCGGAGTTGTCGGAGGAAACAACTTTGTCATTAAGGGAGACACATACGCCGAGGGATCTGCATACGCTACCAGATACAACAACCCAATAATAATAAACGGGTACCTATACTACACGGAACCAATATCACTTGCGGGTGTCCCGGGAATGTTTGGGGGGGCTGGTTATGGACCAACAGACTGTGTTGACCTGCGCACAGGCGAACTTATTTGGTCTCGCACTGATGTACCTGCGCTATCCTTCGGTTATATCTATGACGTTCAAGACCCTAACCAGCACGGAGTTTACCCGCCGATCTTAGTTCAAAGCATCGGAGGGGGCTTCCTTGGGCCTCCAATGCCATCAACCTGGAGAGCTTTTGATGCATACACAGGAGACTTTATGTTCAACGTAACCAACGTTCCCCCAGGCACAACAGTCATGGGTCCACAAGGCGAACACTTGATTATAAGCTTAGTAAATCTAGGACCAGTCGATGCTTTTGGTATTCCTACAGGCCCTCTAAACTACTATCTGCAAGAGTGGAACTCGTCTAGACTGTGGGATGATACATACTCAGGGCCGTCAACAACACCGCCCGTAGTTCCGCCCATAACTGACGGAAGCGATCCGAGCTTATATGACTGGAACGTTTCAATGCCATCGCTCAACACTATGGCCTCGCCACTTGCTATAGAAGCAGCTTTCGGCGGTAATATGTTGCTTTGCTTGAGCGGTTCTTTGCCTTCTGCTCCTAGTACTGTATTCAGTGTACCAAGCAGTGCTCCCTACACGTACTTCGCTGTCAACCTCAACGAAACTAAGAACGCAATCGGTTATGTGCTATGGACAAATCCAGTTAGCGCACCATCGGGCAACATCACTGTCACATTTATCGGAGCCGATCCAACGGCTGGTGTTTTCGTTGAATACAATGCAGAAACTATACAATGGGTAGGATACGACCTATACAACAAAGGAAAGAAAATATGGGGTCCAATCGGAGATCAAACACCCCTTGACTTCTACTACATGGGATGGGCTGGCATGGCCGGAAAACTAGCTTACGGGAACCTCTACAGTTGCAATGGTATGGGAGGAATAATCTACTCTTATGATTTGAAAACTGGAAACCTATTGTGGACCTACGGTAACGGCGGCGAAGGCAACAGCACTAGCAGTGGCTTTGAAGTACCTGGTCCATATCCAACTACTATATACGCTATCGGCAACGGAGTAATATACACGATCTCCGGTGAGCACACCTTCGAAACACCGATTTTCAAGGGTGCACTGTCGCGCGGTATTAATGCTACAACAGGGCAAGAAATCTGGACTGTTTCAAGTGCCGTTGCCTCTTCTTGGTTAACTGCTATCGCAGACGGCTTTGCAACATGGTGCAATGGCTACGATAACCAAATCTACGTTGTGGGCAGAGGACCCAGCGCTACCACGGTTTCAGCGCCAGACATTGCTGCAGCATTCGGAACACCCGTGGTTATCAAGGGCACGGTGATGGACATTTCCGCAGGCACCGCGCAGAACGAGCAGGCGGCACGCTTCCCAAACGGTGTCCCAGCGATGTCTGATGCGAGCATGAAGGATTGGATGGGCTATGTTTATCAGCAGCAGCCTCTTCCAGCGGATGCCGTAGGCGTTAACGTTACCATAAGCGTTCTTGACTCGAACAACAACTGTTACGACATAGGCACCGCAACCACCGATGCTAACGGCTTCTTCAGCTACGAGTGGACTCCTGAGATTTCAGGCAAGTTCACGGTCTCCGCTATTTTTGCCGGCACTAACGGTTACTGGCCTTCACAAGCTGTAACCGCATTCACCGTGATGCAAGCGCCTGCAGCTACTCCTCCGCCTACGCCGACGCCGGCACCTATGACTGACATGTACGTTACTGGCTTCGGAATTGGCATGATAATCGCAATCGCAGTAGTCGGGCTGCTACTCGTCATGATGCTCAGGAAACGGTAAACACACAACAAAGCACAAACAAATCTTCCCCCTCTTTTTTGGGGTTACACATGAAATAGGAGAAGCGTAAGGGGCTGAGAGGGCTTTGCACGAAGTTGCGCTAACAGCAGCAGTCGTTAGCAAGTTTTCGATCTATTCTCCTATATTTGGTGTGCAAAGCCCCAGCAAACCCTCCAACTGTAGAAATGGGTCAATAGTTACACGCTAGGCTTTTACTAGCAAATGGGGGTTCGAATCCCATCCCCGCTCCAAAGGCTTCTGAAGATGAAAGCGGTTCTACTTTAGCCATCTTTTATCACTCACCTATTGACTTCCGGCTCACTTTGAAGAAAACGTGAATTATATATTATCATTTAGCAACTATGGCTATCCGTCGAATGGTGCACGTACAGATGGGGCGAATGAGAAAAGGCGCTGCTCAGATTCGATTTGAAATCTTAGAGTTCTTATTCTTCAACGCTAAGCCCCAACTGCGCACGAAGGTTTGGCGGAAATCCACAAACCTCTCTTATGACGATTTCCTGAAGCACCTGGCTTTTCTCGTCGAGAAAAACTTGGTGAAAGAAACCGAGGAAGGGGGCTGCTCGTTGACTGATGAAGGGAGACGGCTCTACCTTGAATTACGCAAATCGTTGCCCTCAATCCTGTAAAACAGAATTCACCTTTGGTGCATCAGGTATATGAACAACGCCATAAAAGAAGAAAAGGAAGGCGAAGAAATGGGCGAAGAAAAAGCCGAGAAGCCATATCCAGTTAAGTCTCTGCATGACTTCTTGTTCGAGTTAGACAGGGAATGGAGCAAATTCAGAAACGGCACGCTCATAGGGCTGATCTCGTCAGGCTTCCTGTTTATAGTCGTTTTATGGCTGATGCTTATCATAAGACGTTTGGACCTTGGACTTGGAGCCTTCCTGTTTTTAGTTGTAGCCGGCGTATTCCTCGGATACAGCATATACGCAATGTATTCACAGTATCGTTTCTTCAACAAGTGGGAGCGCCGAATAGGGTTGCTTCTTCACCTTGAGGAAGAGATACTTGCCGGAAAACTCGACGAACCACGGTCTTAGCGTTCACCTTTGGTGCACATCAAAAGTGCGGCTTCTTTTTTAAACACCTGACCAAAAACGTAAACATTGAAGTAACATTGGAGGTGAAAAACGAAGTGTTTACCTTAAACAAGAAGCAAAAGCTGCTTATTACGTCAACAATGGCGTTAGCGCTTGTTTTCATTGTGTCTCTTCCATATGTTTCTGCCTCTTCCACAACCGCAGAAACGCAGTCAAGTCGAACGAGAATGCTGAATGCGAAAGGAATCGCTTTGGAGAAAGCCAACGACCAAGCAGTGATATCTCCAGCGGGTTTTGCCCTATCTTTAGAGGCTACAGAGGTTAACGAGACAATTATAAAATTCAATGCTATAGGCGGCACAGTTAAAATAAATGAAACAGAGTACACGATTACTGGAGGAAACGGGGCTATCATTCGCGATAAACATGGCTTTCTTCTGCAAGCAGAGGGCACAAGCCCTGACGGACAGCCTGCCACTTTGAAACTGGCAGGACGATACTTCTGGATGTGGGGACGCCTGTACGTAGCTAGAGTATTAGGTTCGCTGCAGACTGAAAGCGCCAAGACCTTGCTACTGTTGCGTTCAGTGATAAGGGTCTAAGGCTAAGCTCATTTGCCCTAAATGGGCGCTAACTAATGCCCCTTTTTTGCATTTTTAATGGCGTTGTTGCAGTTTCACATGGCTGAGAACAAATTTTTCTTCTCTGATAGCTTTTCGAATAAGGTCTCTAATGGCATTACTAGTGTTGCCAGAATAGTAAGGTCTTACAATCTTCTCGGCAAACTCGGTGAGTAAAGTCGCCGAAAAATCGTGCAAGGTCAAATCCACCGAAAGGTCATCTTCAGTGTCTAAGATTGCAACTTTCTTTTTCATACGCAATCCCAGTTTTACGGTCTTAGGCGCAAAGTGCTAAAAAAGAAATTGTTGTACCGACTACTCAGCGCCGTGGAGAGTTGAGTTAAAGTAACACTCTTTTCGTTTCGCAAACGGCATAGCCAACGTTAACAGCATTTTGAAGAAGAGTAAAAGAAGCAGATGGAAATCCTTGATTTTCAAGTGTTCTATAGGAATTAAGCCCTAGAATACCAAATTGTGTTTGGCGTCTTCCTCGGTGCTCTGCACTGTTTCTTCGGTTTCTGGCTGACATTCGACAACAGTTAATTCAGTGTCATTTTCTTCGGTGGAACTCTGCTGAACCGGCTCCCCAGTTTCACCGTTTGCACGTTGTGCTTCCGTAGTTTGCGAGTCTACTGGATGCCCCTGCAGATCACTCAGTTTTTTCTCCAATTCGCTCTTCCGAGATTCTAGACCGTTCAAAGCCAACTTTTTCGCTTTAATCTCCTTTTCCAGCTGACCAATAATTTTTTCTTCAAGCGTCTTCAAGTCATTTTTTAGATACTTCTCAGTTTGATCCAACGAAGCCAATTCATTCTCCAGTTCGCGTCTTCTTATCTGAAGCCCGTTAAGCTGTTCTGTTTCGCTCATTTACGTTTTCACCAATCTCTGAAATAGCTGAGAATAAAAATAATTAGTTTATGAAGAGAAAATTAGTATTGAGAGTACTGATTCCAGAGTTCTGCAAGTTTTCTCGATTAGACAGATGATTTTCTTGATTTCTCTGCAAGTTTTTCTGGCACGCTCACTACCTGCACTATGTTGTCATAGTCCACAACGTAAATTGGTATTCCGTCCGAGGAATACTTTTCAAGCCGTTTTGCGCTTTTCAGTTTATGTTTTACCTTGATTGTTGAGCCGTCACTAAGAGTGTATGTGCACCATGGTTCCTCACTTATTGGTTTCTTTTCTTCTTTTCGTTCTTCAACTGTTTCTTTGGTTTTGCGAGTAAAGTAAAGTTGCAGAGCTATTGCAGTGATTATGACCAGCCATGACACCGCAAAACCTAGTCTAATCGTAGTCCAATAAAGAGTAGCCCAACTGGGGTTAAATTGAAGTCCATACGAGTAGAGAGTTTCATTAACTACCGTGTCAATCCTGAAGAGAACAATTATTGTAACCAATGAGTAGGCAGCCATTAGCAAAAGAATCCAATTGAGTACATTATGCGTGGGCTTCAATTTTGCCATCCCTTGTAATTGGGTTGGCTGAACAAATTAGTTAAACATTGTTACTTAGAAATCACCATTTGTAATCAGAATTATTGCCTATAGTCGTAACCTAAGAATATTGTCAGTGCTGGTTACAAATTAGAGGTTTCACTGAAAAGTCGTAGCTTCTAAAAAAATTCTCAATTTGTCATAATTTCTTAGATGTTATTCCGTCAAGAACCATTACTTTTTCTTCGCCTGTCTTCACGTTTTTAAAAAGGAGTTTAAATCTAGGAGTATAAATTACTGAGCGATCGGTTATTTCAAAGACTTCTTCCACAATTCTGCTCATGTCTTTTGGGCGTTTAGCTATTCTCTCCCTGACAAAATTCACATCCGCGTTTTCAGCGAGCTCTTCTATCCCAAATTCCTGAATTACTTTCGCAGGTTTCTTCTCAGAAGGCGCAGACGGAAGATTATCCACGGTCGCATCTTTGCCATTCTTGTCCAGGATCAGGAATACTTTTGTCTCTTTGATCAGGCGTTCTTCCCCAGGTAGCTTGATAATTCTGCTTGATTTGGAAGTTTCAGGCAAGAATTTATAATTTAATAGGACAACTTCCCTGACTGCTTCATCAACTTTGAAAACGTAAGTGCATTTACGATAGTAATCAATGAAGTATTTTCCATTTATAACTATGTACGGTTCATAGTATTTATCTAATGAAACAAACTGGATTTCTTCTGACTTTGGCTTGAATAAGCCGAATCTGGTGAAAAGTTGTTGTTTGAGTTTTTCGCCAGAAACTCTTATCACAGTAGGATCGATGGGTGCTTCATAAACAATAGTTTTCCTTTCAACAATGTTTTCTTTTGTGGGTGATGTTTCGGCTGAAATTACAACTGGTTCAGCATTAATTGTTTGAGTCAAGAGCGGTACCTCTAAGTTTTTCTCAAGCTTGGTTCTAATAACTATTATGAATTCGAAAACTGAATCGGAGTTAACTATATCTCAACTCAACAAATGTTCTCCCAGCAAACTGTTCCTACACATAATTTTTGGATCAACCATCTACATCCGCATAACTTTCACGCATATACGTGTGCAAATTCAATGACTGACAATTCCATATTCGCCAGTTATTGGATCCTTAAACATCCCCAACTGTGGCGGGTAAAAGGTGAAGCGCACAAAGGCGAGACCTAACAGAAGTAAAGCAATCAATGAAAACTTGGCTAAATTGTTTGGCAACGTTTTGCCAGTCAGTAATCTGTAGCTTACTAATTGCCCGACTATAACGGCTATTATAAATGATGAAATGTCTATAACCAAGATGCTTTCGCCAAAAAAGGCTGTATAGGAATAGAAGATAACTACAATTGCGATGGGAATTAGATAGATGCCAACAGTTTTTGCAAACAGGAAGTTGCTGGTTGACTTCTTCAAGTATTTGAATTCCATAAGAGCAAATGCTATGGCTGGCCAGAAACCTAGTTTAAGATGTTCCCATACACTCTCGTTAACCGCTGAAAACACTCCAACAAATGCCTGACTGCCAGACCACTCAAAAGTGAAATGCAATATGCTTCCAAAGATAATTATGAAAACGATCCCAGCTAATTCATAAAAGAGAACACGTCTTCTTTCGTCCATCGCATTACTGAGTTTAATACAAAGAGCTATTTTAAATTCGCGCAAAAAAAGGTTCACAGGCACCGCACTTTCAATCGTGAACAGAGACCTGCATCCGCGCACTCAGGCGCGTTTGTCTCCCTTTGAAATCTCACAGGGCACTGGGCTAACACTGAATCACAATTAATTATTTTTTATTAGAAAAAGTGCTTTAGAAGCATTAATTTGCTTTTCGTAAGCCACGCAGCCTCGGATTTTCATGCCGTACCCTTTAAACCTAAATTCATACGGCTGATTCATAACCATTTTAATCTTAACGGTGAACATATCTTGCTTGCTCAGTTGAACAGAACTAGTTGATGCAGATGACTAAGACCGCGGTTGAGACAGCAAATCAAGTTTTTATCGATCTTTGCAATGAACAAACAATAAGAGTTCTACATGTGGATGACGACGCTGGATTCTTGGCCGTTGCAAAACAATGCTTAGAAGAACAGAGCCAATTCCAAGTTGACATGGCTCAGTCCGCCAAAGAAGCCCTCAAAAAGTTAAAGCATTCAGAATACGATGCCATCATTTCTGACTATAAGATGCCTGGGAAAAACGGTTTGGAACTTTTGAGAGAGTTAAGACAGCAAGGAAACAATGTTCCTTTCATATTGTTCACATGCAAAGGCAAAGAGGAAATCGCCATTGCAGCTTTGAATTCTGGCGTATACCGCTACGTTGGAAAGGAGGGCAACGCTGAAGTAACATACGGAGAATTGAAACGCAGTATCTGCGATGCGGTTAGGGGACAAAGAGCTGAAAAACTTTTCAGAGAAGCTGAAAACCGTCTTCACCAGATCACTGAGAACATGCAGGATATGCTTCTGTTAACAGACACGAATTTAGTTTGCACTTACGCCAGCGCTTCGCACAAATGGATTCTGGGGTACGAGCCAAGAGAAATGGTTGGAAAGACAGTCTATGATTTCATTCACCCAGACGACCTGCCAAAGGCGCTGGAAGCGGCTGAAAAAGCGTTCAAAGACAATTCTGGAGGAAAAATGGAGGTTCGCGTCAGGCGCGCTGACGGAAGTTACATCTTATCAGAGGGCATTGGAAAAATTTTAACAGACAAAAATGGCCACATTACTGGCACAGTGCTTACTTCTCGTGACATAACAGAACGCAAAAGAATAGAGCAGGCATTAAAGGAATCGGAAGAAAAATACAGAAAACTGTTCGAAGAAGCCATGGACGCCATCTTCGTGGCTGACGCCGAAACAGGAATCCTCATTGACTGCAATCGCGCTGCAACAGCTCTAATTGGCAGAGAAAAATCAGAATTGATCGGCATGCACCAGCGCTTCCTTCACCCAGACGGAAACGGCGAAAATTTCAGCGAGAGTTTTGAACAGCACCTTGGAGACAAGGAAGGACAAATAATCGAGACACAAATTATCCAGAAAAGCGGTGAAATAAGAGATGTTGCCATAAAAGCCAGCTTGATCGAAGTTAATGGCAAGAGGATGCTTCAAGGAATCTTTAGGGACGTAACTGAACGTAAAGAACACGCCAGAAAAGCGCAGTTTCAAGCACGTTTGCTAAATGCAGTGGGTCAAGCCATTATAGCCACAGACACAGATGGGAAAATTATATACTGGAATTACGCGGCAGAACAGCTCTATGGCTGGCAAGAAGCAGAAGTGCTAGGTCGCAGCATCGTGAATGTCACCCCTGCAGAGTCTTCTCAGGAACAAGCGGTGAAAATTATGAAGCGGTTAACCGCGGGAGAATATTGGTCGGGCGAATTTCTTGCTAAACGCCGTGATGGCACGCTTTTCCAAGCAATTGTGACAAACACACCGATTACAAATGATAAAGGAGAGTTAATAGGAACCATTGGTGTTTCAACCGACATAAGCGAGCAAAAGTGGATGCAAGAAATTTTCAATGAAGCAATTTCAAAAGTTGCAGAGCTTAATGAAAAACTGCAGGTGGTTGAAAGCTTAACAAGGCATGATATCCGAAATAAGCTGTCTGCATTGAACGGCAGAATCTTTTTGCTTAAAAAACGGCTTAGCGACAACCCGGCAGCCTTATCTCAGCTGAAAGAAATGGAGGTAGTCTCTCAACAGATGCTGAAAATTCTGGAATTTGAAAAATACTACGTACAGGTGGGTTCAGAAGAACTAAAAAACACCGAAGTGGAAAGGTACGTCAGCGAAGCAGCCTTGCTCTTCTCAGACCTGAAAGGTGCAAAGCTGATCAACGAGTGCCGTGGGTTAACAGTGCTTGCAGATTCCATGCTGAGACAGCTATTTTACAACTTGATCGATAACACGTTGAAGTACGGCGAAAAAGTCGGCAGAATCAGAGTACACTACAAGGAAGAGGGAAACCAACTGAAACTGGTTTATGAAGATGACGGAGTGGGAATACCTGACGACGAAAAGAACAAGCTTTTCCGCGAAGGTTACGGGAAAGGCACAGGCTTTGGCCTTTACTTGATAAAGAGAATATGTGACGCCTACGGTTGGATGATACAGGAAACAGGAAAACAGGGCAAAGGCGCGCAGTTCACCATGACCATACCGAAAAAAGCCAATGATGGTAAAAGGCTTTACGAAATCAGCTAAGCTCGGTCCGACGTGCGCCTTAATTGCTTTTTTGAAAAAGTTCTTCAGCTATTCTTAGCTCTTGAACAGTATTGATGTTCATGGCAACTTCTTCTCGGTCTGAAACGAAGATTTCCTCATCCAATTCTTCCTCGTCAATCCTTCGCCCATCAATAACGTTGATCCCAGCAGGAACCACACGCTTGCCGTTCAATTCAAACCCGTACTTTCCACCTAACCCGAGCTGCGCCTTCGTTTCCATAGACACCACCACACTCAAAGCAGGCTTCCCGCACCGCTCATAAAACTCCAAAATACCATCAATCGCCTCCGCAGTTATCAAGGGAAGGTCAGCACCAATAGCCAAAACTGTCTGCAGCCCCAGAGTCCTAATGGCATATCCCATGTCAGAAACATACTCGTCCCCCGGAGTTTTGATAACGGAAACTGGAAACTCGAGCATCAGCTTGGCGGTTTCAGGCGTGTAAGCGCTAACCGCAACCACGATGGAGCTAACTCGTTTGGCGTTTTTCAGCGCCGCAAGAACGTGCTCAATGACGGGTTTGCCGCCGACTTGGAGCAAAGGCTTCTCTTCCGAAAGCGCCATGCGGGTGCCTTTTCCGCCAGCCATGACAAGCGCGGTTACACCCATCTTATCATCGCCAACAAAGTGATTAGTGAAACCATGCGAGCAAGCTCGTTGGTTGCGCCTAACACGTCGCCTGTTACGCCCTTGAAGTGCATGTGGGAGATTCCAACCATGATAAGGCTCGCCACAATGGCTGCCAACACAACTACGACGCCTGCCAACCACAGTAACGGTACGGCGATTCCGAAAGAAATTGCTAAAGCGACAATCAAACGGGCAGTTCCTTTCTTTCCGTGCATGGCTTCTAGGAAAGGAGAGCTCATTCCTTGATGGACGGATTTTCCAGCCCAAGCGCCGATGACCATGGAAAGTTTTGCTGAAACCTCCACCACTATCAAGCCTTGGATGATTATGCCCACGTCTAGTTCAGCTATAGAGAAGGCGGTTACCAAGAAAGTCATTATTCCCAACGACAAGCCCCCCGCACCTGTCAATTGGTCATGCATGATTTCGATTTTTCTTTCCGATGAACCATGAGCCATTACGGCGTCGCCGAAATCCAGCAAGCCATCTGTGTGATGGAGCCCAGTGATTAGCAACAAAAAGCCAAGCACCAATGCGCCCACCACCAAACTTGGCAGAAACTGCGAAGTCACCCAGCCGAATAGCCCAGCTAGTAACCCAATAAACGCGCCTATCAAAGGAAAAAGAAACATGGCCTTCGCGGCGTCGGTCAACATGTCTTCGTCCATACTTACTGGGATGATTGTGAGAAAAGAAAAGAGGTTCTTTATCTCTTTAAGCATTCTGCCTCATCACTTTTTTTCCATTAGCAAAGCATAGTTTCTCTCGATCTCTTTAAGAAGCATTTCCTTAGTTACGGCTCCGCCTAGTTTAGCCATCGCAGCTATGGCAGCGCCTCCAGCACCTACGCCTTCCTTCACGATGCCCTTTTCATAAGCCTGTAGACCAGAAAATCGAGACGGAGCAAAGTCCAAGTCAGCCGCCAGAATTGGCACATCAAAGACCTGGGCAACTATGCCTTTAAGATCAGATGAGCGATCGCCTACGACCCATCTTGTGGTGCCAATCGCCACGTTACAGAGGACATTCGGGTTCAACGCGTTGACAACGGCCAAAACGGCGCTCATCTGAGTCCCTCCAGCCATCAAAACAGGAATCTGCGCAGCGGCGCCGAGCACTAATCCCGCGAAAGCAGGCATCATAGGATCACCTAAACAGGAGATTGCTTTGATCGGATTCTCCGCCAAACTGCCGAAACTCGCACCTGAAGCAGCTAATCCCGCGCGGACCGTTTCAGTCTTTAAGTCGTGTGGATTTTCTGGCATGCTGCTGCTGACTTTTCCCTCAGCGTTTACGCCCATAGCTGAAAGAACGCCCAACGCCGTTGTTGTGCCTCCAGGTATGCTTTCGCCTATTACAAGGTAGTCAGCCGTTTTAGCCAAGTTTTCACCCGCGACGGTGGCTCGTTGAATTACTTCTTCAACGTTGTCTACGGCGCTTCCAGTTCTTATGTCCTTTCCAGGGTTTCCGCCCAAATCCAAAAACGGAATCTGGGGTTTCACTTTCAATCCGCCACTGGCAACCAGAACAGGTATATCCGCAAGCCTCAAAGCCGACATGGTTATCAACGCTGGCGTAGGAATTCCATCGGGAGTAACAGGCACACCGTTGATGCACTTGCACTTGCCCAGCAAAAGCAGTTCAGCATCCGCAGGCGGCGTGTAATCAGTGAACTCAGGATGTTTTCCAGCCGCAGATATTCCTGAAATCTTGGCGGTTTCTGTGGTGGCTATGGTGCAGACGAAGAGCGGCTTCTTTCCGTCCAGCTCTTTGATGAACGCTTCTGCTTTGAACTCGTTATGGGCTAATAGCACATCAAAGACTTTTTTCATCCGCCTGAACTAACTCCCTTTAGGCTTAGCCTCGAAGCGTTTGATTACTAAGCGGCCATTACCGTTAAGCTTTACCTTTTCGCTTTCAAGAAGTTCTATGCGGTTTTTAAACAATGGACCATCCGTTACGAACGTGTGAAACTCGCCGTTTTCGCCACAAGGGTCCACCGTGCCAAGTTTGAGCAAATCGTCAAAGAACTCCTTGTTAATTTCTCTTCCAAGCCATTCCATTCCCAGCACGTCGGTTTTCACTCTGACCACGGTTGCTTTAAACCCTTCACTTATGAATTCACTGAGAATCTGTTGCGTGTCACGATGCCACAGCGGCTTCACTGGTGTTAAGCCCACTTCTTTGCAGATGCGGTCTAGCCAACCCGCCTCATGCAATGCAACATCGTAAACGTCTCCCGTCACAATGCCTTCAACGCCCTTAGCTTTCATTTGCAGCAATGCATTCTTGAAATCCTGCTCGTAAGTATCGCGGGCAGCCACCCACTTCACTATTGGAATCCCGACGGCCTGCGATTGAGCGTCCAGCATGTCAGAGCGGATCAGGTGGAAATTCGATTTGCCCGGGTCAGACATCATAATTAGAAGCTGAGAAACATCATGACCTTCTTGAATCGCCTTGTAACATGCAAAGCAGCTGTCTTTGCCGCCACTCCACGAAGCAACAATTTTCATACGTTTTTTCCTCCTTACCTTTTCTCACCTTTACTCCTTATTTTAGTTTCTTTAGATATCTCTTCAGGTTTCAGGTGATCGAGAATTCTGTCTCTTTCTTCTTTGGCTATTTTTAACTTCTCGACAGACACGTTAAGCATAGATAAAAGCTCACTTTGGTCCTTAACAAACTCGGCACCCTTGTTTTTCAACTCGGTAAGCAGCGCCTTTGCTTTTCCTTTGGTGAAATCCCTTTTTTCAATGGGCACTTCTTCGATGACGAAAGTTGGAATTCCCCTCTCCACGGCAGCTAGAGCTGCTTCCAAATTCTGGAGGTTACCATAGCCAAACGGAACAGAAGTCAACACTACAGTGCTGGCTTTGCTTATCATCGCTAAATTAGCTTTGTGAGTTTTTTCGGTTATTGGAGAAAACGGTGCCTCAGTTGTAACGGGAACTTTCAAAAACTGCGCCGTCTCAAAATCCGTGTCCAGCACATTAAGAACTCCAGCGGTGACACTGTAACCTTCATCCAGAAGAACTTTCATGAGTGCAGTCCCAGTGCCAGCCCCGCATATCAGGTGAATCGCACACTTTCGAATGGGAGAAGACTTCTGAGGCGAAAGGGGAATGACAAACAGCGAGTTGGTGACAAGGTGCTTCTTCACTATGGCGTCCACTTCAAAGACGCTTTTTATGTTCTCACTCGTCAAAACCTCGTCCAAAGCGCCAGTGGCAAAAATCTTCCCATTCTTCAGCAGCAACGCCGAGGTGCAGTAACGCGCAGCTAGGTTGAGGTCATGGATGACTTCCAGAACTATCAGCTTGTCTTTCACGCAGAGCTCCTTCACGAGGTCCATTACTTCCAGCTGATTTATGATGTCCAAATGAGTCAACGGCTCATCCAGCAAAAGCACCTTCGGTTCCTGGGCAAGCGCACGCGCTATGATGACGCGCTGCTTCTCACCTCCGCTTAACTCGTTTATAGGTCTCGTAGCGAACTGCCATGTACTCGTTAAGGTCATGGCTGTTTTCGCGATGGCCACGTCTTTTTCTGTTTCCATTTGGAACCTGCCGATGTGAGGGTTGCGCCCCATAAGTACAACGTCAAAAGCGGTGAAGGCGAACCCGATGCTGGTGTCCTGCGGAACGACTGCCATCTGCTTCGCAACTTCCACGCTTTTCAAAGCGTAAATGTCATTTTTGTTCAGCAGGATGGTGCCCACGTGGGGCTTAAGCGTTCTGCTGATGCTTTTGAGCAGGGTGGTTTTCCCCGAGCCGTTAGGTCCAAGAATTCCGACGAAGTCGCCTTCGTTAACCGTGAAGTTCACGTTTTCCAGCACTTTCACGGAGCCGTAGCGGCATTCGACGCCTTCAACATTTAACAACACCATGCTTCACCGCCATCAAAGTGAGTAGCTTGTTTTTTTCCTCCGAAGCAGATAAATGAAGAATGGCGTGCCTGCAACCGCGGTTATGACGCCGACTGGCAGCTCCGACGCGCCCGTTGCTATCCTAGCTACCGAGTCGCACACCACCAAGAATATTGCCCCAACAATCGTGGAGGCTGGTAGAAGAATTCGGTGGTCAGGTCCAATGATGAGCCGGGTCATGTGGGGAATTATCAAGCCCACAAAGCCGATGACGCCGCTGATGGACACGACCGCCGCCGTTATCAAGGAAGCTATTGCGAGGAGTATCTGCCGGACGCGTTCTGTGTTCACGCCTAAGTGCTGCGCGGTATCGTCACCCATCGCTAACATGTTGAGGTCGCGGGTGAAAAAGTAAGCAAGTATAATGCCGATTAAGACGAAGGGAAATACTGCCCATATTTGTATCCAGACGATGTTGGAGAGGCTTCCGGCGACCCAAGCCACGATGCCCATGAGAGCCTTGCCTGAACGAAGCTCGAAAAGAGTCTGTATCGCCAGCAAGAAGATGTTGACCACCACGCCCGAGAGCAACAATGTAGTTATCGGAACCGTGTGACCGACTCTTGAGATGAAATAAACCCCGAAAACCGTTACCACAGCGAATACGAAAGCGACAACCTGCACTATTCCAAGACCTGCCAATGTCAGAGCCGCTGTGCTGGCGTACAAAAGGGCAAGTGTGTAGCCTAATGACGCACCTGCGGAGGCACCAAGCAAATACGAATCAGCCATGGGATTCCTGAAGATGCCTTGGTAAATTACTCCTGCCGCGGCCAGTCCTGCGCCTACCAGAGCGCCTGCCAATACGCGGGGGAGACGAATTTGAATAAGGATTGCTTCATTTATAGGAGATATTGATGAAGAATTGACTGAGTTGTTTAAGAATGGTATGTGCTTGCCCAAGATTTCTAAAATCTGTGTGAAGGGAATTGGGGCGTAGCCAACGTTAATGCACACCATAAGGGTAGCAATTAAAGCTACTATTAGCAGGATAAGGATTAGTTTCCATCGTGAAGACCGCCTTGAATAAGTGTTCTCGACTTTCCCAGCGCTCATTTTCTTTCACAAAAAAAAGTTAGGAGGAGTTAAAAAAGGCTTGGGTAAAGAGCCTGAGCCACAGCCTGCACTTGGTCGGCGATTCTTGGTCCAGCTTCAGCGAAAAGGTCTTCGTCAATCACGACTATCCTGTTGTTCTTCACTGCATTGATTGCACTCCATCCAGGTCTAGCCTTGACGGCGTCGATGCTTCCGTAGAACGGGGTTGAGGTCCCCATGCCAGTGGGCAAGAGTATCACGTCTGGGTTCATTTGGACTATGGTTTCAGAGCTTACCACCGGGTATTGTTGTGTCTCATTAGCGAAAATGTTGATTCCTCCAGCCTTGCTTATGACATCGTTTACCCAAGAAGTGGATCCAGCTGACATAAGAGGATCGTACCAAATTTCGTAGTAGACTTTTGGCTTGTCTGTTATGTTTGCGTTAGCGATTTTTTCTGTTATCGAGTTAATCTTGGCGTTAATGCCGTTTATCACTGATGCTGCCTGAGCTTCCGTGTTGGTTGCCTTGCCTACGAGGTCAATGTCTCGGAGAACCCCGTCAATGCTATTTGGGTTCAATACTATCACGTTGTAGCCCATGCTTCGCAGAGTAACCACGTCAGGGTCGTTTATGATTGTCGCGAGGATCAGGTCAGGGTTGAGAGATGCGATGACTTCCTTATTTGGGGTTGAAAAACCTCCGATGTCCGTCATGTTGCCCGCTTCGAACCATGCTGTGAAATTGTACGGGTAATGGTCGAATTCTGTTACGCCCACGACTTTATCACCGGCACCTACGGCGAACAGGATTTGAGTGTTGCTGGGCGCCAGCGAAACGACCCTCTGCGGGTAGGAAGCCAACGTGACCACGGTGCCTTCGTCGTCTACTAAAGTTATGCTACGGGATTCTAAATTGGTGATTTGCCCTTGGTAGTATACGTAGATGAAGGCGGCGGAAAGAACTGCTGCAACCGCTACGACTGCGGCTATGTATGCTATGATTTTGCTGTTCATTTTTGTTACCTCATATGGTTGGTTTATCCAACCCTTTAGGGTTAGCTGATCGAGCTAATAAGGCTTTCTAGAATTCGCAACGCTTAAGACCATCCTCGCACATCAGATAAAACCGATCAAAATGAACGCTGAAAACACACTACCATTGTTGAAGTATCTGGAAGAGAAAGGTATATCGTTAAAAGACCTCGTCGACACGGCTCTTGAACTTTTTGTTCCCCATCCAGGCTTAGAAACAGAAGAAAAAGCCGCTGAAATGCTCCGTGAAGAGTTTCTCGATGCCCTGTCGGACGTGAATGTTTCCACTTTGGAAGTGGCTTGTTTTCGAGCACAGGAAGATGCGGAGAAAGGCTTGATTCCTGGACTGTCAAAGGAGCGGTTCATGGGGCGTCCGGGACTTGTAGCTGACGAGTTGTTGGGATTAGCTATAGCTAATTACCTTGCGGGAGTGAGGGGGATTTTTGAGTTTACGCGTTTTGACCAAGCCAAGCCTGGAATCTTGAAGAAGCTCGGACCCATTACAAACGATGCCATAGGCGGCTTGGTTGCGGGCGTGTCATCGAACGTGTACACGCGGGCGTTCAGAAAAGCGAAATAACTAAGGGTAACCTTGATTAACTCATGCTTTTGCATATGCTCGGGGTTTTCTGGAAGGCTGTGAAAACTCCGTGGCAATCGCAAGCCGTGGCGACTATGAATTTTTCTTTGGTTTCAGCCCATTTGAAGAATTCGAGAAGTTCACTGCCCTTGATTGCGCCCATGCCAGGTGCCATTGAATGGCTGATTAGG
>CAZWPI010000013.1:0-22961 GCA_964636055.1 uncultured Candidatus Bathyarchaeia archaeon | reverse complement strand
CAACGCAGAAACGCACCAGCGCTTTCTTTTTCCTTTAAATAGTTTCTTTATATAAGGGGGCTATAGTTTTTTCCGAGCAGCTAGCCAGCGCTGGTCTAAGCGCCAGTTAAATCTATTTATAGAGGGGGTATAGACAAAAAATCGCACTAGTGTAAGCTTTGGATAGAGAAAGGAAGAAACTTTCGGATACTTTTTGAGGGGAACACGTGCGCAACGGATGAATCGAGAGTTGTGGGTTTGGCTTACTCGATTACTTGGATTGCGCCTTCTGGGCATTGTGCTTCGCATGCTCTGCAGACAAGGCACTCGTCAACGTTGGTTGGGACGGATTTGCCGTCTTTGATTTCGTAGACGCCAACTGGGCAAGTGTTTGCGCAGGTTTCGCATCCGGTGCACTTGTTGTTATCGACTATTATTTTTACCATGTTTTAGACCTCTCGTAAGTTTGATTCAAACTTCGGCAGTAAAATAAAAGTGTTTAGGTCGGTTAGCGAATTTCTTCACGTAGTCTCAAGAGGATTCCGTTGATTGTTGCCTCTGCCTTCTCTTTCTGCCGCTCATGAGCCGTCAGCGACTTCTTGTACGCCTCCAACGGCAACTCACCCCTTCTGTGGCGAACTTCAATAGTCCTGAGCTCTGTTTCAGCCTCCTCAAGCTCGGTTTCTGCAATATCAAGCTGCCGAACCAAATTCGCATAATTACCGCCCGCGCTTCGGAAAATCTTCTTCAATTCAGCTATGTTCTTGGAAATGGTGTCAAGGCGAACCTCCAACGTCCTCTTCTGCACTTTATATCGGCGTCTTGGAATCCTGCCTTTCTGAGCCCTAGCTTCAAGAGTGCTTAACTCCGAAGTCAGCCTGTTTTTATCGTCGTACGCTTCAGTGAAGGACCTAACGTGATCCGGACTAAGACCAATGGAGGCTGCTGGCGCTGCAATTCGCAATGGCTCTGGAGCTCTAGGTCTTCTCCAGACAGCCACAACTATGCATCCAACAATGGCTAGAACCCACACCCATAGAGTAGGGCGAAAAGACAGCCAGAGAGGATTATAATCATAGGTAATTTGCAAAACATTTTCGGAAGGAACAGTGTAATCTATTTTGCTAACGCCATCTCTGCTGATTGAAAGGGTTTCCTGAAAGATGTTTCTGGTCAAACTTGAAGAAAAATCAATTGACGAGACTTGCGGTGATAGCAACCTTGCCCCTTCAGGAAGAACAAAAGTGACCGTTGCCGTGTCAACGTAATAGTTAAAGTCGGGGAAAAGATTGAAATTCAACGTAAATTGTGGAGCCTGTTCAGAAGAGACACTGGGCAAATTATAGTCAGCCGTCAATTGAGTGGATGCACCGCTAGCTATAGACGATACAAGCGTAACGTTGACCATGAGTGTGCTGCCGCTACTGGACAGAATGTCAGTTGTTAGAGCCCTGCCAAACTCATCTCTTACAACAATACTTGAAGCGTCCAGAGGCAACCCTATCTCCAGAGAACCAAGGCTTGCCCCTAAATTGTTTGTAAGACGGTAACTGTCAGAAGCCGCTACATCGCCTGCAGGGCTTATTGTGATTTGACGATTCAGCTCCTTTATGTTGATTATTTGTAAACTGCCACTGGGAAGTGAAAAAGAGGCAACTGCTGGCGAATAAGTGAACGCAGGCAAGTTATCCTTAACAAAACTAGTTGTGCTAACTGCCCCATCATCCTTTGTGACCGTTATGGTTGTAGGAGTCTCAGGAAGAAGAATGTCCACATGGCAACTGCCAACATCTTTTACGAAACTGGGATAGGCGGGAAAATCAAGAGTGAATGCGCCTGCAGCCGAACCTTGAGTAAGAAGGCTATTCGAAAGAATCAAAACAACAGTAAACACTTGAGGAGCCCCTTGTGGAAAGCTTATCTTTGCGCCGTAAAAACCAGTGCCTTCTGTTAATTGCACGCCGAGACTTACTGGAAAAACGTTGTTGTCGGCGTCATATGCCATGCCTTTAAGAACGTAGGCACCGTACTTATACGGGAAACCGATTAAGAAGTCACCCGTTAATTGCCCACTTATATGTATTGTATCACGTATGACCACATGCCCAGAATACATAACCTCCACTTCATGGTCAACACGCTGTATGGTGTAGCTTGCCTCCTGAGCCGAAACCGTTTGTGTAATAAGAGAGAATGGCAAGAGAATAGCCACTGCAAAAACCATAAGCACGATGACCACCGCGACTCTCTTCACTCAAATTCACCAGGTTCAGGTTTCTGTATTTTATTGGCAGCTTATTTATTTACTTTTAGAATAGAACGGTGCGTTCCCACGCTTTCAGCTTGGAGGATTACGTGAACATGACAGGCAGTTTGTGGTGGCGTCGTGTTCTCTAGTGCTCACGAGAGCTACCCCCTCCCCTATTTATAGAATTAAGCGCTGAGTGAACGCGGGTCTTGTCAAGAAAACTTAACTTAGAAAAACGCGCCTTGTCAAGAAATGTTGACTAAGGTTTCAGCTGTTAGTCAAGAAACCTTGACAAAAACGCTTTTATCGAAAAAAGCGCCTGAATTAAGCGTGTTTAAGGGTGAGATGTGTATGGCTGTGAACAGGAAAGCCGCTCTCGTACTGCTTCTTGTCAGCTTAATCGCTCCATGCATACTCAAAATTCAGCTGGGTAAGGCTGGTCCCAAGACGATTACTGTTCCAGACGATTACCCAACGATAACCGCAGCCATAGATAACGCGACGGAAGGCGATACTATATTTGTCAAGAAAGGAACCTACGAAGAAAAGACTTTGGAAATAAACAAGACGCTATCGTTAATAGGTGAAGATGCCGAGTCCACAAGAATAAATTTAGACCCTTTACTCCGCACTGTAGTCGTAGATGTTCTTGGTCACACAGCTTCTTTCTTAGACTCGTCAATCACGGTTGAGGCCAACGACTTTAGACTCTCAGGCTTCACAATTAACCTAAATAATACTAACTTTTCCGGTGGCAGCATCTCAATAGTTGGAAATGGAACACGAATAACAGACAACAAGATAACAACCGAAATGTATGTACATGGTTCTTACGTGAATATTCTAGAGAACACATTCTCAAATGCTGTAAACGTGAATGGTTCTTACTGTAAGATTAGTGCAAATGATGGTGGTTTCAGCCTGCGGTTAGCGGGTTCTTACTGTAGCATTTCCGCAAACAGCATTACAGGCACTAATGTTGAAGGCTCCTTCTGTTTAGTCAACAGCAATAACGCAACCAACGCGCCATATAGCGCTTTCAGAATAAGCGGTAACGACAATATCGTTTATAAAAATCTCATCGACCACCTAGAAGTTGGCTTAGCAGTCAGCGGCTCAAATAATACCATCGTCTCAAACCGAATCACGAATTGCGGAGAAGGACTTCGTCCAGGAGCGGGCAATATTTATTTTGCTAATTACATAGCGAACAATTTGTGGGGCATTTATATTGAAGGTGTCGTGCTGAATCCATTGGGTAACTTGAGCACCATTTATAATAATAATTTCATTGGAAATACCTACCAAATCACGACTTTTCATGAAGAACACGAAATTGACTACTTTGATAACGGAAAGGAAGGTAACTATTGGAGCGACTATAATGGCACTGATGCTGATGGCGACGGTATAGGCGACACACCCTACGTAATTGACGATAATCGCCAAGACCGTTATCCGCTTATGGCTCCTTTTGATATCTCCAGCGTAACCGTGGAACCGCCTGAATGGGCATCTTCACCAACGCCTACACCCACGCCTATAGACACGCAATCGTTACCAACAACATTGCTTGTGGCTGTTGCGATCATCGCGTGCGTTTTCGGCTTCGGATTAATCATAAACATTGTTACAGGCAAAAGAAAAAGCAGTAACCGCCAAAGCAGCCAAGAAGCCTAGCAGAGTCCGCCTTGTTTGAAATAGTAGTTCTCTTCCTTCTTGGAACCGAAGCTTCTCACGCCTTCCCTCTTCAGCTGCTTCCTGAGCTTCGCAGCGTATTTCTTGGTCAATTCGCCCCTATTCTCCAAATACGCAATTATCGCCTCTGCCTGCGCTTCCGTATCGCAGCGCCGTATAAAATCGACAACGGTTGGATCATAATTGCGAAACTTGTCCGACAGCGACTTTTCAGCTGTGTCAGCATCTGTTCTAACCGCGCCTATGGCGACTTTGCTGTCTCCGCCTTCAAGTTCCTCAGATAGATTCGGAAACATTTTCTTAAACGACTTTTTATCGGTCTCCAGGGTTGCAACCTTCAAGCACAGCTATTCCATATAAAATATAAAAGCGCATCCTTAAGTGGCTTTTTCTTTGAATTGACAATTTCTCAAGTTACGCGGGAACAAATTTTTGCTCTGGATTTTCTTTAAGCACGCGCTCTAACTCTTGAATGTTAAGCCCTTTTAGTTGATCTCCGAAAATCTCGCATTTTCTCCTGCGCCCTGCCTCCTCTTGGCTTCGAACGACGAGTTCAACTGTTTGCTTGCCTGAAGCCTCTATGTGCATGTGAAAGGAGGTTTCGGGTTTTCCCCTTTTAGTTACCGTGGTCCACTCGGTTTTAGAAATTTTGACGCCGTTCTTCTTGAGTAAGTTCAGAATCTCGTCGGGCACGTCATGATATAAGGCTATGTCGATGTCGCTTCCCTGGCGTATAGTCCCACGCCAAACGCTTCCGACTAAAAGAGGCGCGTATTCCTTGAGGGTTTTCATTATTTTCAAGGCTTCTTTGCGCATTTGGATTAACCGTTCTTTTCTGGCTGGTCCTTCATGCGCTTCAGCGATTTTGTCGAGTTCTAGGGCAACTTCCAGGTTTGTTGGAAGAAAGTGAAAGCCCAGAGTTTTTGCAGCCCTTAATTTGGCTTGTTTATATTCTTTTTCAGCTCCAAAATACAGGAAGGTAGCCGCTTCCTTTGCGGTTTTACACCTTAGATCAGAATCGACGTTCAAAGCTTCACCATGCAACGGCCGAGTCAGCGTTTAAGTATCTTTTGGTAGAGTTCTAATGTTTTTTCAGCAATTTTGTTCCATGTGAACTCGTTTAGGACCCTTTTTCTGCCGTTCTTTCCAAGCCATTTCCGTCTTTCTGGGTCTTCCAGCGCGCTTATTATTCCCCACGCGATGTCTGAGGGGCTGTTTGGGTCTATGTGGTAGCCGCATTGATCTTCACCACGGCAGATAACTATCTCGCGCATTCCACTGACGCCCACGGCACCTACCACAACGGGTTTCTCCATGCTCATTGCCTCAAGGGCAACTATGCCAAAAGGTTCATAATAGCTTGGAAAAGCCGCTACCTCACAAGCCGCGTAGTGCAGAATGCGCTCTTCTTCGGGAATGAAGTCAAAACGGAACCGCACGTAATCATTAAGCCTCATTGTTCGGGTTAAATTTGTCAGATATTCTTGCTGGTCGCCTACGCCTACTATGACCAACTTTGCACTGGGAATTTTGGATAAAACATGGGGCATAGCCATAATCAACTTGTCAACGCCTTTGACGCCTACAAGTCTTCCCAAAAAGAGAATCATGAAGTCGCCATCTTTAAGACCGTAAAATTCCCTGATTTTCCGCACTCGTTCCGCAGAAATGTTTGCAGGGTCATATTTTTGCGGGTCAACCCCGTTATACGCGACTTGGATTTTGTCCCGTGGGAACCCTAGCTGTATTAACTCATCCTTCATGGCGTACGACACTGTAACAATCATGTCGGCCATCTTGGCTCCACGCAATTCGATGTTGCTTACTACGCTTGAGCCGTTTCCTAAGGTTCTTCCCTTCTCGGTTGAGTGAACATGAAAGGCTAGAGGCAATCCGCTTTCTTTCTTAACGGTGATTCCACCAATTACTGAAAGCCAGTCATGAGCAACCACAATGTCGTAGTCTACGCCTTCTTTTCTGATGAGCTCATTAATGAGTTTGGCCGCAGTTAGGTAATTGTAAACAAGGAGCTTGCCGAATAAAAGCAGGCCTCTGCCCCACTTTTTTATGTCTTCCGCGATTACGTCTGGCAGCGAGTCGGAAACATCGATGTGTAATGGACGGTGAATCTCTATGCCGCGCCAAATCTCTCTCCTTGGAAGAGTGCCAGCATCGTCATTCATCGTGAAAACAGTTACATCGTTATCCAAGAGAACAAATTTTCGTGTTATTTCAGCCGCATAGGTTCCCAAGCCACCGACAATTTTAGGTGGGTACTCATAAACAAGCACGGCAATCTTCATTCTTGGTGCGCCCCATTTTTCCAATGTAGCATTGCGTCTCTTCTTACTAAAGCTTTGCTTATTCCAGTTCAGTAAACCGCTGAGAAACGTTGATTAGCTTGTGTGTACATATACCCTCATAGGTGTGTTGTAGCCAATGAGTTTATCACCAACTAAATATGAGATACTGGAAACCATGTTGCTGCTCGACAAACCTGAAAGAGCAACACATATAGCAAAGGAAGCAGGGAAAGAATTTCCTTCAGTTATGATGCACATCATCGGGCTTACTCGCATGGGATACACAACTTCACCTGAAAAAGGAGTTTATATCATAACGGAAAAAGGCAAAAAAGCCCTGGGAATACCCGAAATCAACATGGAAAACGCCAAAACAATATTAGCGTCCACGCCGCAGGATAAATCATTCCACTTTTATGCAAGCATAGGAAAACCGTTAAGCCTCCAAGCAAACAGCCTCCACGATTTTCGTGACAAAATTCTGAAAGTCAACATGGACTCCATAGAATTCCACAAGAGCCGCGGAGATTTTGAAGCTTGGTTCACAGGACTCGGAGACGTAGAGCTTGCGAAAAAAGTAGCGTTGTTAAAAGAAAAGAAGATGAATGGCGAGGAACTGCGCAGTAAACTGCACGACATCGTTGAGGATCGGTGCGCAGTGTTAGCTAACCTGGCTGAGCATTCGGTTTAGCCCTAAGTCGGCTACTTCAGGGGCTTGAAGCGTTCCCCGAGCTTTCCCAGAACTTTCTGTATCGTCGTATACTCCATCTCTTCAGCACTCAAACGCGCAGGTTCAAACTCGCCCATGTTCCGCAGCGCACAGGCGTTTTGCATGGCTTCACGCCTCGCCAAAGCAAAGGCAGGGTCATCGAACAAGTCAGCAACCATGGGATTCCCTTCATCGTCACTTGAGATTCTGCCGTTTGCCACTTGAAAGCCGATAGCAACGATCCGTGGTGGACCATCGAAGACCGTGCATTTTGACGCCTTCAGCCCTACCGGCATTATAGGACCCCAATGACTCCCCCGCATCCACCCCTGCACGAAGTAGCTGTGCATGAAAGGCGCCAAGATTTCGCCTACCGCGGGCAGTCCATGTTGTGCTCTAGCGACCATAACGGGATCATCTTTTCCCACGTATTTTCCAGCTATCAACGAGAGCTTACTCACGCTGCTTGCAGCGCAAATCAGGTTGTCACTCGCTCTCCAGATGCGAGAGATGACATACCGCCCAACAGTTCCTATTAACGCCAGCAGCTCGTACATTTCTTCGGGGCACTTGAGGATTATGGCTTTATTTTCTTTCGTATCTATTACTTCGAATTTGAAGCCGCAAAGCATGTGGGGGTCAATAACGAGGCCAGCGGTGTTCATGGGGTCAGCGAACATGCGGAAGATGGGGTAGTTGAATGAACCGGCAGAAGTTTTGTCAGCCGCGAAAACTACGATTGGATCAGAGGCTCGTTCTTCTATCTCCATTTCTGCAACACCGGGACCCATTCCGCGGACGTTTCCGCTGAACGCGGTCTTCAAAAGGTCTTGACCTGCAGCGTAGAGCTTCAGCTGCGAAGCTTTGCTCGCACATTCTTTGAATGTGTCCCAAGCGAGCTTGTGAATTTCATGGTTTTGTTCTCCTTTTTCATGCACCATAAGCAGTTCAAGGTCGTCGCCAGCGTTGAAAACGTAAAAGTTGTTTATAACGTCTTTTTCTACTGCTCTTTTCAGGTTTTTCTCTGCGACATCAAACAGGGGTTTGGGAACAATATAGTGTCCAGCTAAAGAGCCGACATCGCACTTTATTATTGAGATCGTGACTTTGTTTGGCAACACACAACCCCACTTTAAAGCTCAGTCGAAGTGAATTTAAGTTTTTCAGATGTCTCGGGGAAACGCTTTGGAGAAAATATGAAATAACAAGAGTTGCATAGTCAAGTTCAGGAGTGTGATAACGCTGAGCGAGGTCAGAGTGGTTTCAGTGAAAATCCCTGAAGAAGTTTACCAAGAGATGGTCTTACGCATTCCAGAAGGTGACAGAAGCAGTTTTATCCGAGAAGCCATAATGGAAAAGCTTCAAAAAACACCTAAAGCTGACAAGCTTCTTGAGCTTGAAGAGAGAATGGGCAAAATAGAACAAAGTGTAGGGGAAGTTAGGAAGTACCTTGCAGACTTGGAGTTGCTCACGTACCAGCATGGACGGATTAACCCGCACACGTTCTGCATCGACGAAACAGACCATAAAATTGTGGATTACCTGCTGCATTATAAAGGCGCGACCACGCCGGAACTGGCGGAGTACGTTAAGACCAACAGGTGGCTGGTGCTGAACAGGCTGAGGAAGATACAGAGAAGCTCGAAGAAGCAGCTCGGCAAAGCCATAATAGAGTATTACGCCGGAGAGAAGTCTGGAAAGAAAAAGGCTTGGTGGATAAACGAAGAACTAATCCAGGAATAACAGCGTTTAGCTTAAGTTTTAAGGTTTACTACTCTGTTGGAGGGCCCGTAGCCCAGTACGGATTAAGGCGTCGGCCTCCGGGCGCATAGGCGGAAGAAAGCCGAAGACCAGGGGTTCAAATCCCCTCGGGCCCGCCCCTAATTAGGGTCAGATACCCTTAAATATTGGCTTGCCTGAATAGATTTCGGTGCTAAACCGTGTCTGAAAGATCTTCTGTTTTGCGGCGGGCAGATGCTGAGGCTGATCTGAGGCGGTGGCTGACCAACATCGCCAGGGGCAGCCCCATCACGGCTGAGGTTTACGAGCGGAGACTCAAGAGGACCTGCGAGCTGCTTCAATCTACTCCTGGCGGTTTGGTGGAGAGAGCGAAGTCCGACCTTAAGGGGTTCCAGGATTCTGTAGAGGATATGGTTACGCAGTTGGAGTCGGAGCACAAGGCGCCAGGCTACATCCGCGGGCTGCTCAAGTCTTTGCGGTCTTGGCTCAGGTACAACGATATCCAGTTGACGAGGAAGATTAAGGTCAGCAACCCGTCGGCCACGCCCACGATTGAGGATGAAGAGATTCCCTCTCATGAAGAACTTACTCGGATTCTTAGGGCTTCGGCTTCGAGAGTGAGGGCTGCTGAAGCGCTGATTGCTTTTGCCGATCTTAGACCCCACACGCTCGGCAACCATGACGGAAGCGACGGGCTGGCTCTGCAAGATCTCCCAGAGCTCAAGATAGAAAACGGTGAAGTATCGTTCACTAAGGTGCCAACTATGATTCTTGTTAGGTCGAACCTGAGCAAGGCGAAACACAAGTACTTCACGTTTCTCTCCGAGGAAGGATGCACGTATTTAAAAGAGTACTTGGAGGAAAGGCTCAGGAAAGGAGAGAAACTGAACGCCAAGAGCCCCGTAATCGCCTATGAGAGAGCCTCCGCCACAAGAAAGTTCATGACCACAAGAAAAATCACACGGCTAATTAGAGAGTCAATGCGACAGGCAGGAGTCTGGAAACGCCCTTACGTGCTCAGGGCATACGCAGAAACCCAGTTCATAATCGCGGAGTCAAAGGGCAAGATAAGCCACCCGTACCTGCAGTTTTTGGCGGGTCACAAAGGTGACATAGAATCCCGTTACAGCACCAACAAAGGCGTTCTTCCAGAGGAGATGGTTGAGGGAATGAGGGAAGCCTACAAAGCATGCACGCCCTTCCTGAGCACAATATCTCAGCCTCTGGAGCACAGCAACATAGTCAAAGAAGCGAAGGTTGAAGCCTTGAAGAGCATCGCCAAGAACATGCTTGGCATCGACCTGCTTGAAGTGAAAGTAGCGAAAGAAAAAGAGCTGCAGAAGGAACTCAGCGTGGACGAGGAGATTGCGCTGTTCGAGAACGAGATACGCAAGAAGCGCGAGCCCCAAGAGGATCCCCAAACAATAATCGAAGAAGAAGAGTTAGAATCATTTCTTAAGGAAGGCTGGCAGTTCGTAAGCGTGCTACCGTCCCACCGCATCTTAATCCGAAAATAATTAAGTCTACTTGTTTCGCTTGGTCCTTCTATAAGAGGAGCTAATGCCGATTCATTTGCTTTGTGCTCTTAAGCCCTGTGTTAAGAGCAGCGGAAATCTCCCTTGAGTTTCTAAAGGGAGACCAACATGCTTTTTCCATGCTCTACAAGGTTCCTCGTACGTATGCGTAGAGGATCTGCTCTTAGCTAAGAGCAATAAGGGCTCCCAAGAGCACTTCGAAGGCGTCGAATCATAAACGCAAGGACAGACAAGGGCAGCTAAGAGCACAATTCTAAAGGGCAGCAAGAGCAGGCTCTAAGAGCATCAAGAGCAGAATTAAGGGCAAAACTGCATGTTTCGAGTGGTTCGAAGCAGAAAAGCGAAAGTGGTCAAGAGCAAGGGTTTAGAGCAGCAAGAGCAGGCTAAGAGCAGGTTCGCAGGAGCATAGGAGCAGCGTCTGGGAGCAATTAAGGGCTGGTTGAGAGCAAGTTTGCATGTTTCGAGTGGTTCGAAGTAGAAAGCGTAAGCGCATGAAAGAGGGTTCAGAGCGGCGAAAGTTGGACAGCAAGAGCAGAGGTAAAGGCGTGTCTGCTGTTGTTAATCTCATATTAGGCGACAGAGAGATTTAATCAAGCTTTCCTTTTTCTCGTACGCCTCTCTGTTTATGACGGCGATCAGATGGTTCGTGATGTTCTTGTAGGGTTCGATGGCTTGGCTAACCATGTAATCCAAGACCTCGTGCCTTAGCGTTTCTAGGGCTGCCCTTTCTTCCTCATCGAAAACGTAAATATAATGTTCTCTGACTTCTCCTGCGAGTTTTGAATCACGTTTTGGGGTCCACATCACTCGTAATTCATATCCCTGTTTCAGGAGGCTCTTGAGTCTTTCAAGTTCCGCCTCAAGTTTTTCCGCGATACCTTTAGCAGGCATCTTCGGAACAGTTTCCTTAGCCATTACAACTCAAACTCCCGGTTCCACATGTCCGCCAGTTTCCAAGCGAGTTTCCAGAAGCTTTTTCCGCCGAGGGGCGGTCTTTTCGGCAGCGGCTGCTTGATGGGCGCGTAAACGTAGCTGGTTCCGCTTTTCTTGCCTGGGTCAAAACGCTCCTGGAGGGATATGAATCCTAACTGCATAAGCGTCCTTAGGACGGTTCGATAGAAATTGCTGCGTTTATAGCAGAAGCCCTTTCTGACTTTTCCACAGTTCAGTTCATGCGCGAAATTGCTGACCTCGCTGCGGCTCGCTTTGCTGCCGTTGTTTTTTAGCCAATCAAGGAAGAGGCGGCAGGCGATGGCTGACTTCTCATGAGTGAAAATAACCTCGCAAATGTCTTCTTTCCCCAAATCAAGCTTATCCAAGGGCTTTAAGGTATAAGGCTCAGTCAAGGCTTAGAAAACCTCCAAAAACTCTGCAACATGCTCTGGTCCCCATTTTCTAGCTACCCGAAGATTTATGACCGGAAAAAAGCGACTAGGCGACACTGAAGTTTCTGACTTCGCTGCCTCACCACTAATTACTAAGAAAGTGAGTAAGCGTTTCGGGTTTCGGGCAGCTTTTTTGAAAAGCTTCAAGTCTTCTCTTTGGACTCTGGCGCCTAAAAAGAAGCTTTTGACCAGTGGCGAAACAAACGAAATTACATAGCACCTATTCATTGGCGCCGCTCTCCTGTTTAGTGGTGTTTTTGCCAAGGTTGCCAAGCTTGCCAACTTCAGACAGAGACCCCTCGGGTGGATCATTCGCTCTTTCCAAGAAACTTTCCAAATCTCGCCGAGTGGGGGGTTCTTTTTCATGCTTGGCAACTGTGGCAACCTTGGCAGAGCACAGTAACTTGTAGACTTCAATAAGTTTCGACGTAGGGTAGAACCCCTTTCCAGTACGTATTAGCTTCTCGTTGGAAAGAGCAGCAATTAGTGGCCGCAACTGATTTTTCTCCGCCAACCCGAAAGTGGTCTTCAGCTGATCACGTGTCACTCTTCCCTGAAGCACAATGAACTTAATGATTTCTATGAGGGTCTCTGGGTCAACTGCATTGTTGGTTTCCACAACAATTCTGTTCACTATCGCCGAAACGTCTTCAAGGTCTAAGGCTTCAAACATGCTTTCTTGGGCAAGCGCATTCAAGCCTGCTTTACTGTACTCTTCTTCGATGAAAGCAACAACTGCTTTAACATGTTCCTCCGTAACCGTCACTGTCTTGTAATCGTTTGTTGAAAGCGTCAAAAACGCGAGAGCCGCAGTGAGCCGTGCGAGCTTCCATTTCATGTCAATGCTGCAAATTGGAACAGCCTCGGAGAAGAACCTCTCATGAATTTTCGTTGCTGAACATAATATTTCGTTTACTGCAGCAAGTGTGAACTCTATTTTGGCTTTGTCGCTCCAACACCAACGGAGGGTCTCCGCAAGGAGCCCTAAGTTCTTGTCGTAATTCGAGTCAAGCTGCTTGTTTACCTCTTCGGCTTTGACGTCTCGGGAGTCTGCAAAGACCGCCAAGTCAAGTCTTGCAATGCCAGTCTTGTCGAAGACTGTCGACAATGCTTGAGCAGGATACAGGAATTCCTTCATGCTCTTGGTTGAGAATTTGTCGGCTTCCCGATCGACTGCGTTTGCGATTTTGATCTGGCGCGTCCGTGCATAGGCGGAGTTTTTCGCAGCTTTTGCGATGGTAACAAAGCCTGATCTCTCTGATTCCGCCAAGGCTGCCCACTGAGAAAATGGCAGCTTGTGAGCTCCGTCAACCGCAAGCAACCTTCTATCGTTCAAAACTAGGAACCCCCAGTCTACGCTCCACTGACCCTTTTCTGACTGCAAGGCTGCGCCGACCAGACCAACTGCCGAGGCTGTTTCGGCTGTTATGAGCATCCCAGCATTCAAGAGCGAAATCAGTTTTTTGTTGGTCTCGCTTTTTCCAGTCGTTGTATCGCCGACGTAAGCGCCGTTTCCCCAGCCTCTTTCAACCTGTCCGTTCAGTTTGATTTCTATAGGTGTGAAGAATATTAGGAAGCCTCCAAAAGCCAAATTCTCGCGTCCGACAATTTGCGAAAACTTTGCGAAGTTTGAAAGAATCCAATTTATGCGCTCTTGGATCGAGAATGCGTTAAACCTTTTTCGAAGTAGCTCCAATTTTTCAACGTTGAAGGAGCTGCATTCTTCTGGAAACTCGACTTGGTAGGCAAGCAACGTCGTATTTTGGCTTTGGGGATTCGGCAGAACGACACCGGTCAATTTGATCAGGCTTGACGCTGCAAACGTTATGGGCTTATCGGCAGCCACGTACACGTCATAGCTTTTATATTCAAAACCTTTTTCGTCAACTATTTTGCCTTCCCATTTTTCAAGGGTAAAGACAGGAGGGCGCACCCGAACCTTGTAGATAGTTCTCCAGTCTTTTTCCTCAATGCGGATCCTGCTTCCAGGCTTGTCAACTGATTCGACTACATGCCTCTTCAAACGTCTATATTTGATATCTTCGTTAATTCCGACAAGTTTGATGTTTATGGGATTTCTCTCGCCTATTTCCAGAGGGAGTTGTTCATCGTTGCCATCCTTATCTATTACGGCAACTTCAAGCGTTCTTGGAACGAGATAGGAAATGGAGGTTGATCCTACCACCGCCTCAACGACAACTGGCTTGTCTGCGACCGCGGGGTTTTCAATCATGCTCAAATGCTGAAGAACAACAGGTTCGACGTTTTCTTGTGCCAGTTTATTCTTCACCACCTTTACGTTTCGCTGTTTTCGCTCTGGTTCTTCTGGCTGATGTTGTTCAAGGATTTCGGCACAAACTTTTTCGACCGTTTCTTCGTCGAGATCAAGGGATTTTGCCATTGACTTTTGAGAACTGGGGCTGGCGAGCTTAGACAGTGCGATTGAGTACCTGGGTTTTATGCCTTCAAAAACCTGGACCAATCCTTGACGAATTTTAACCACGTAGTCCCCCATCTCGTAATCATCTTTTCCGAGAAACTTTTCACATGGAGAATCAGATGGCAAAATAATACGTTGGCTGATGTTATAATAATTATCACAGCCGCTGTCTGGCACTTTGAACCGTTTGCAGTCGCCACAACTAGGGCCTTCTCTTGTCTTAGATTTAGCAGGAGTCTTCGGTTTGCAGGTCTGCTGACCGCATTCAAGGCACTTAAACCACTTCTGATCAATGCTGTCAACATGGTCTGCTTTTAATTCCCCACCGCAATTGGGACAAACATAATCCTTGGCGGGTCCGTTTGATTCCGGCTTAAATGCTATTTAGATGCCCCCTTTCCTTGCTTCCTTCGATCCTACTTCTAGCTCGACTTTTGATAATGGCTTCAGATTCTTCCTGTAATCCTCGTCGTTGGCAAGTTCCCTTTGGTTTGTCCTGAGTATTGACGCAACGGAGTTTCAAGTCCTCTCTTAGAATGTCTAGCCCTTTCAAGATCTGTTCTATTTCAGAGCCCTTTCTTATGAGAAGAACACAATTTGCATCGATTAGGAATGGAATTTGATCTTTGCCTTCAACGCCGACCTCTTTTCTAAGGATTTTGGGGATGTAGCAATAGCCACGAGAGTCGTGGATCCTTAACTCTCCGCTGAAACGAATTTTCTGTCTTTTCATCTTAGTCGTTACATGTAAATTAAGTGTAGATTTATAAGCACTTTAACTGTGTAAAGTATTACTGTACACGGAGAGAATTCGGATTGAAAGAAAATATTTCTCCATCAACTGAAGAAAAGAAGGCAAATTCAATGAGAGAAATTCTTCGGGTTCTGGTGAACGCCGTTCCGAACGGATTGCGTTTCGGTCGAGTTGTAGAATTTACCAAGCTTAGCACACGAACCGTAACCAAACATTTGAAGATGCTTGAAAATGATGGCTGTATTCTCCATAAAGACGGCTTGTATTACGTTACTCGAAAAGGAGTGGACTTGCTGCAGTCAATTCTTCATGAAATCAGTTGGGAAAAAACTTTTGCGAAACCAAGCGCTTGGGTGTTTGGCTTTCAAGAACCCGGCAAGAATAAGAATGAACTTCTGGGCTTTACGGTTGCATGTGAGTCACAATCGCCTTATCCTTTTGGAGATAAGGAGAAAGAGAAAAAAATAACCGAAAGAACGACGGAATATCTTGAAGATGTGGCCGCGATAATGGGAGGCAACCCGCATAAGGTAAACATTAAGGCAACGATAACCAATAATGCCGGCTTGTACGGCTTTTCTGAAAAAGAACCATAGTTCCGACTAATAATTATGCATTAAAGACAACGAAGAAAAAGCAAACCTTCACAGTCCATTGCATGAGCCCAAGCTTTAACGACTCCATGCTTCTTTTTATTTGATAGTATTTTTTTCGGCGAACCTTCTTCTCTGTTAAGTTTCTAGAGGTTACTATTTCAATGCTTCACTGGTTGATTTCAAACGTTGCTGTATGTCCACTGCGGATGCTCGGATCAATCTTGCTGAGTTCTGCAGTAGTGTAGATCAATACGGTGTTAGGATAAGCTTCCGCGAGAGATGCAATCGAGCGTTGCTTGTAGTAGCTAAGTCTATTTGTTTCTTCGACGAGAATAAATTTCTTGAGGTTTGAAGACGCCGGAGTTTTTAAGAAAATGCGGGTGAAGTCGCGTATCATGACTATGTGTGGCGCAACTGAAGCGTCAATCACTAGGACCAGCGGTAACAATTCCTCATGCCCTGGTGTAACGTGGCTGCCTATGCGGATGTCACAGAATGTTGCGTTATGCTGAAACAAGCCAGCGTTAACATAGTAATCCCTTATCACTGCTCTGGCGGTGTTCGTCGCTGCTTTTGAGCCTCCACTTACGACCATGACTGAAGGAAAACGACCGGATTTGACAAAGGCTTTCAACGCTTCAGCTACCATGATATCCCTTCTACTGTCGTTTGCTCCTAAAAGATTTTTGATAAGCGTTTCAGGTTAAAGTCGCATTTCCTTCCTGATTCTATTCTGTTCCAAACTCTTCAAGAATCGTCAAGCAACAACTGCGGGCTGGCGAACTGACAATTCTATTCCAGAATGAGACTAATGCGGCTTTGGCTAAGCCTTTGAAATCTTGATAATGATGTTTCCTTTTTCGTCTTCGACGTAGACTATTAGGTCTCCGATTTTAGGTTTCAACCGATCTTGGACGCTTTTGACGAGGGTTATTCGATATTTTGGGCCGACCTTGCTTGTTCCGAGTATTTTCTCCACTTGTAGCACCGAGACAATACTTTCGATTCCTGTGGTGTTTAAAATTAGGTGAGGAAAGTAGCACAAGTGTTAATAGTAGCACACCTAATACGTAACAGCAGGATGACCAATGACGCAGGGCAGATGGATCGACGTAGAAACAGCCGGGAGAGTCTTGAAAAATGCGTGCAGTTTTTTGGAGAGGGATGATGTCGCCGATTTTCGAATTACAGATGGAAGGGAAGCGGTTTATTTGTCAATGTATTCGCCGGCGTTCTACCTCTTGGACGGCGATTACAGGTTTAGGTTCAAACCAATTTTGGATGGTGACGGCACAAGGGAGCCTCTCTGCGTAGTTTCGTTGAGTTCAGAGATGATTTCAACGCCGGAAATCCCCATCTTTGGGATACCCGTTTTATATTATCTTAGCTTCTTTCCCCAGTTGCTCGAATCTAAGCGCCTTTTTCTCATAAATAGAAGTTACTATGAGAGAAGGCAGAACCGGGCTTTATCATATATTTTGGATGATGTTTTTGAGAGAATTGCAAAGGCGGGACTCAGCCCTACAGATTGCTTGGTTTGGATTTCGAATTCAAAAGGTGAGTTTGGAGAGGAATTCTGGGATTACATAGCGGGTATCATTTTGAGAGAAAAAGGATACTTCGTTACACGGTACGCTGGTGCCCAACAAGGGCATGGACAAGCTGCAATTTACGGTTGGGGTGACTTATCCGCATATTACATTCCTGACTTCTTGGATGCTTTGATGGAGCGGGGTTTTCTCAGCAGAGGAGCCTTTATAGAAGAGCTGGAAATGCTCAAGAAACGCAGTAGGCGTGGTAGACCCCCAAAGTTAGAGTACGAGTCGGCGATTGTAGAGTCAGAATCAAGCGATGCTGCGGTTAGATTGCACAGTAGAGGTGCGGGTGTAGGTCAAATAATCCACAAGTATTTGAGTTATGAAAGCGGCTACAGATGCGGTTTCGTCAGCGGGCCTTTCGTTAAGAATTATAGAGAAATTCACTGTCAGGATGAAAAATGCAGATGCAAGGCAATAGGTTTGATAAGCTGCGATGAAAATGGAAACATAATTTACCTACCTCCGAAAACGCATCAATTATATCCTCCTTTGAAAATCGAATCAATTAAAAGTGTGATCAAGAGTTCTTTGCTGAGGAATTTGTCATTTAAAGAGAGGTGCAGGTTAATCGGAACAAGTCCCGCTGATTTGAAGGACTACTTTGAAAAGATTTTGAGTTTGCCCGTTGATGTTATTCTGGATGAGATAGAAAAGAAGTTGAAATATTGATAAGCATCTCAATCCTTTGATGTTTGTACCAAGTATGGTCAGGTTTGGTGAGTCTAATGTCGGAAATCGAGCAAGAACGGATTAAAAGAAAAAGGGGGTGCTGTTAGAAAAAAGAAACTCCGTAAAACAAATGTATCCAAGAGAATTGGCTCAAAGATGTTTTCGTTTCCGAAAGACAAGTACGAGGCCCTGGAAGAAGTCCGTGGAATATTGGGTTTCACAGAAGCAGAGCTGCGCAATTTCTTATCGCTTTTAGAAAGGTCTCAGGGATACCTACGCTTTGCCATGGGGAACGTTAACATAGAATTTCATGCGCGCGCATGCTTTGAGTTGCCTCTCAGCGAGGTTGGTTTGGAAGTGCAGGTAAAGGAGAGGGGAATTGAGCACACTGCGAAATACGAGTTTAGGCATCGCGCCCGCAAGAGCCAGACGCCAATGGAGTATTAGAATCTTGCTTAGCTACGTCTAGGAAAGGAGGAAAATGCATTGAAGGTTTATTTGATTTCTGAAACGTGCCAAAACCCATATTACAATTGTAGTGGCAGAAAGCCAACTGACATAGTGGTTGATGTCTGCGATGATTGGACAGGCACCTGGTTCCCCATATGTAGCGAGTGCTGGAAGAAAATCGCTCAACGGTGGGAAGACGTGGACTTCTTCTTCTTTACGCACTACAAGAAAAGGAAGACGGTCGTCCCCAACAATCAATAAACGCTCTAAAAGGTATAAAATCTTGGTTGATTATAAGAACGGGTTCTGGGTTGGCAAACGCACTTTCATTAAAGCTGACAGAGCTCATGTGGTGAAAGAGGGGAGTGGAGAATTCGAAAAATATGGGCGTATAATAATACTCGAAAATGCGGTTACTGTTACCGTGGATGAAAACAATGTGATAATTGGCGTTGCCAAACATCCAAAGATGGGAGTGTCTGATTCATACGTTGTAGGCGCGCCTTTTGAGGATTTCATCATCTGGAAGCAGGTTACATCCAAAGATGGGAGTATTTGATTCATATGTTGAAGGGACGTAATCAAACGGTGCATCGCTAAAGAATGCCCCCCTAAACTGCAGAAATGCAACTTAGCGGGCAAAAGTATCGTTATCGGATTGCGAAGCTGATGGAGAGCGGTAAACAGTGGTGGCTTATGGATGAGTTTGCGGCTACGCTTGGTCGTGACACTGCGAAGATTGTGGCGTTTAACCTTCAGAAGCTTGCGCGACGCATGGGGAAGTCTATCATTGCTGCGACCACGCATGGTGATTTGCTGGAGAATTTAGCACCGAACGTGTTGGTGGAAAAGCGCTTCGGAAAAGAGATCAAAATATCCTACTTCCCTGATACACAGATTTCGGAGTGCAGCGTAGTCGGGGAGATGCGTATAGAGACTGGGTGCATGGAGGATTGGAGAAGCCTCTGCAGTTTTCATTATCGCGGTCACAGGACATCTGTTCCTCGCAAAATCTTTCGGCTGAGACGCGAAGACGAGTTATGCGGAGTCATCGTTTACGCTTATCCGCCTCCGGCATGCTTCGGAAGACGCCTTATGCTGCCGAAAATGAGCATGCAAGAGTTGAACAGCAAACTAAGCACTATCAACCGGGTGGTGATTCACCCGAAATACCGGAGCATCGGGCTGGGCGCCAAGCTAATTCGAGAGACCTTGTCCTTGGCTGACACCCCATACGTGGAGTTGATCGCGGTGATGGCACGGTGGGCACTGGGCTTCTGCAGGTGCTTTTGCACACTTTGACGATTGGCAATGATAAGCGTCCTGCGTACGCGTGGATGAAGGCGAAAATCGAGCGGATTATGCCGAAGATTTTTGAGAAGTACGCTGGTCCTGACGTGTTGGCAATTCTAGAGAACGCCAAGGAAGAGGTCACTCAGAAGTTTCAGCAAACGATAAAGAATCGTCCTGAGGAGGGCGCGTGGCTGTTCTACGGTGGAAAAGGCGCTAAGGGAGAGATTTACCCCGTAACCATAGACCCCCGAGCCCGCTTCGAATACTACATCGACCATGTTGTTAATCAATTCTACCTAGGCGTTGAGACGCCTTTGCCTAGGCTGTTTAGCACTCCTGGCTTTACGGAGGCTTCGGCTAAGGCGGCTTTGGAGCTGCAGGACATGTTGATTAAGCCGGTGCAGCGGTACGTGAAGCGTCAGGTTGAACGGGACATCTTCCGGCCTGTGGTTGCGCAGGCGGGTTTCGATCCCACGAAAGCGGGTGTGCGGCTTAACTGGGGCAGTCCAGAGGCTCCTGAGATTAACGTGGCGGATATGCTTCGGGCTGCAGAGCTCAGGCTTATTCGCCCCGACGAGTTCCGAAAGAACGCGGTCAAGTTCGGCTGGGAACTGTCAGAGCCAGACCCGAAAGCTGGCGGAAAGGAGGTGAACGCGGAAGATGGAAGGATTGAGTAACAAGGCGCAGGCAGCCCTTGTCGGAGTAAGTTCTGGGCTGATTGCTTTCGGCACGGCTGCGGCTGCGGTTCCAGATTTTGTTCCCGCTGAAATCAAGGTTCCGATCGCTGTTGCGGCTTGGCTTGCAGGCGTCATCGGGTTCAGCCTTAAAGAAGCGGTCGGCGGGCAGCCGCCTAAGACGGTAGGGGCTTGACCGAGGTTAAGGATGGGCAGTGGTTTAGAGGGCGAAGCTTTTGTTGCTGAGCGGCAATTTTCGCTTCTTCAGGTCTAACAGGGCATCGACTTTGATTCTCAGCTTCTTCGCTTTCGCTCACGGCTGCTGTCGTTTAACACAGCAAACGAATGAGGATTTTCTCAAAGCTGCCCTTATGAAATGAGCCCAAATGACACATGACTGTTTCACAGAGACGTGCCAAAGATTACGCCTCTTTACGTGCTTAGTTGCCTAATCAAGCGGCATGGCTTCGCCTGAAGCTACACAAGAACTGCTTTTTCAGATTGCAAATTTTTCTTTCAGTGAAGTGACTGTGTGAAGCGATTGTTGCTGTGCAGGTACAGTCACAAATCCTCTTAAGAAACTTTTGTAAAAATGTGATAGCAGCGCAGTTATGCGCAATAAACTTAGAGGAAATGGAAAAATGCGAATTTTAAGAAGCAAAATTGCTACTTTGTTTGCTTTGTTTCTAATGTTTGCTAAGGATTCATCGCTTGTCGCTTTACCAGCCGCTAACGCACATGACTCATAATTTCAAGCCAAGCCACACAGCCTACTGCGTGGTCGAAAAGCGCCTCGGAGCCCCATAATGGGGGGCTGAAAGAGCGCAAATATAAACCTGAAAAGGTGAAAAAAGAAAAATGATCAAAAACAAAATATCGATTGCTTTCGCTTTATTTCTGATGTTCGCAATGACATCATCACTCGTCGCATCACCAGTAGCCAACGCACAGACCGCGACTTCTCCTCTTCTCACGAATGCCCATATTGCTGTTTCACCAAACCCTGCGGGAATCGGTCAGCAGGTAACCCTAGAAATGTGGTTGGCCCAGGCCAACCCGACTGCAACTGGTGTAATCGGTGGCAGATGGGAAAACTTCATGGTAGCGATAACAAAGCCTGACGGAACAACTCAAACTTTAGGCCCTTTCAGGGCAAATGACGCTTCATTCGCGGTCACAACATACACTCCTGACAAACTCGGCAACTACACCTTTAAGTTCACTTTTCCAGGGCAGCACGTAACTGGAATCGCACCATTCACTATGGCACCCATAGACAGTTATTATGCAGCAAGCAGTTCCACGGTAACACTCACGGTGCAACAGCAACCAGCATCAATAACGCCTGAAGCGCCGCTTCCAACAAACTATTGGACCCGCCCAATAAACTCTCAAAATCAAGCTTGGTACACGATTTCAGGACCTTGGCTGGCGTTAGGCGCAGCCACTTTTGGAGCCGCAAATTACAACTCTACTGGAAACTTTAATGCGTACACGACTGGGCCTAATAGTGCTCATATACTGTGGACTAAGCCGTTAGAGGCTGGAGGCTTAATCGGAGGCGAATTCGGCGGAACAAGTACAAGCAACTACTTCACTGGGAAGTCGTATCAAACAGCGTTAACACCGCCAATAATCATCAACGGAGTACTCTACTACAATGCTCCTACGAATCCTAAAGAAGGATTCTACGCCGTAGATCTGCGAACAGGACAAACATTATGGTGGCAAAACAGCACTGGCCCAGTATACCAACCTTTTGCCGGTTTGGTGGTAGGCTGGAGTCGCCCGGGGGTTTCCATCGGTCAAGTGTATAACTATAAGTCCCCCAACCATGAAGGAGGCTTCCCCTACCTGTGGTTCACGGGCACAAGCACGTGGAGCATGTATGACGCTAACACAGGAGACCTGATACTACAGATTAAAAACGCTGACATAATGGACTCTCAAGTAACTGTTGAAGGCCCCAACGGCGAAATACTCGACTACATCCTGGGAAATAATTGGATAGCTATGTGGAACTCGTCACTTTGCATCGGAACGTTCGGCAACTATACTCCACCAATCCCACTGTTTAGTTCAAACTATTGGGTCTGGAGCCCGCCAATCGGAGCGGTTCTAAACTGGAATGATGGCGTACAATGGAACGTTACAGCTAAAACTTACCCAGGTGAAGCAATAGCAACCGTGAATTCAGGAATAATACTTGCAAGCACGATGGCGGGAGTATTAAGCTTTTTTTCACCGACGACAACGAACTACGCAACAGAAGTAGGCTATAGCGCAACAACAGGGCAACAGCTATGGGTTCAAAACGTAACACTACCATCTGGGCCCACAACTGGATTCGACTACGCTTTGGGACCGATGGCCAACGGCGTATTCACGGCATACGACGCCTTAGCTGAGCAGTGGTATGCCTACAACGCTAACACAGGGAATAAGCTATGGGGTCCAACTGTAGCTGACACTGACCCATGGGGTTCAGAAGCATTAACTACAGCATCCCAAACCGCTTATGGAATCCTATACGGACTTGCCGCAGATGGTATTCACGCCTTCAATCTCACAACTGGTCAGAAATTATGGGATTTTAAAGGAATTAACAGCGGAAATGATTTCCCCGGTTTCGCTTACTATCCGTTTATAGCCCTTTCCATGACAGTTGCTGATGGAAAACTCTACGTAACAACGGGCGTCAGTCATGGAGACCCCGTGTTCAGAGGCGCACGACTTTACTGCGTAAACGCTACTTCTGGACAGCTACTCTGGAACATAGAATCATTCGGCGAAGGAGTTGTGCCTATTTCAGATGGCATCCTCGTAGCTGATAACGGCTACGACAACCAGATATACGCTTACGGCATGGGACCAAGCAAAACAACTGTTG
>CAZWPI010000012.1:0-26355 GCA_964636055.1 uncultured Candidatus Bathyarchaeia archaeon | reverse complement strand
ACAGGCATAGCCATCCAACAAGCCGAGAGCGGCGACGCCGACGTCGTACTCGTCCACGCACCTTCAATAGAAAAAACCTTTCTAGACGGAGGGTACGGCGTGAATAGGAAAATCATCGCCTACAACTTCTTCACGATAGTAGGACCCGCAGACGACCCAGCGCAAATCTCGGGAAAAAACGCAACCGAAGCCCTAAACAACATAGTAGCTTACGGCCAAAACATGGCTGACCAATCGGGGCAAACCCAAATCTGGATTTCTCGAGGCGACAACTCTGGCACAAACTCAAAAGAGAAAAGCCTCTGGACCGCAGCCGGCTACAACTACACGGAACTCTCCAAGGAACCATGGTTCGCAAACACTGGTCAAGGCATGGGAGCCACCTTAAACGTGGCTAATCAAAAGAACGCGTACACGCTTTCGGACATGGGCACTTACTTGAAATTCCACGCGGATGGCTCGATAGAATTAACTGCGCTCATAACTGAAGAACAATCCCTGCTTAACGTTTACAGCGTAATGGCTGTGAATAAGGAAACAGTGCAAGCAAACCAGACAATCCACGACCAGATAAACTTTAACGACGCTATGGACTTCATAGAGTACCTTATTTCACCCTCAACCCAACAGCTAATAAATAACTTCGGCAAAGACACTTACGGACAGAGCCTCTTCCATGAAGCAGTGCAACCATTAAAAGACAACGCGCCCCAACCCATAGTCAGCTGGATACAAGATTACGCGTTCTTTGACGGTTCCGAATGTCCACCGCAATACAGGAGTGGCTATCCACAGCTTTACACTTAGAGGAAACCAGTCTTGGCTGATATACTCAGCGGCATAATACAAGCATTCCAGTTGATACTTTCAGGCGACCCAGAAATCTACGGAATCGTCTCCCGTTCCCTCTTTTTTTCCGGAACAGCTGTTATTTTAGCCATTCTTTGGGGAACACCGCTCTCTATGTTAATTGCCATGAAAGAATTTCGAGGTAAAACCGTAATCAAAACATTCCTCAACACCTTAATAGGCTTGCCAACGGTTGTCTTGGGCTTAATTCTTTTCCTTATTTTTTCAAGAGGTGGACCGCTAGGCTTTCTGGGGTTGCTTTACACGCCAGCGGCAATAATAATTGGGCAAGCTATCTTGGTGACGCCGATTCTTATCAGCATCGGAGTATCAGCTATTGAATCTGTTGACCCTGAAATAATGAACTTGGCCCACACGCTTGGCGCTTCGGAGTCCCAGGCGCAAATAGCAGTTTTAAAGGAAGCGGTCAACGGAGTAGTCCTATCCGACATCGCCAGCTTTAACCGAGCAATAGGCGAGTTGGGAGTAGTATTGCTGGTCGGCGGCAACATAGCAGGAGGCGGCAACAGGACCGATGTGCTAACTACGGCGATTTCACGTAATACTCAAATAAACGAAATCGGTCTTGCCGTAGCTTTTGGGATATTATTAGTGATGATACTTTTCGCGATAAACATAATAGTGGTTGTATTAAGGAAGGCAAACTACTTAGTCGAATTAGCTAAAGGCCCCTATTCGAAACTGAAACGTTCCAGAGAGACTAAAAGATGACGGCAACTGCTGAATTAAAAGATGTAACGAAAGCTTATGGAAACAAAATAGTGGTAGATGCGGTAAACCTGCAAATCCGCGAAGGCGAAATACTAGCGCTCCTTGGACCTAACGGTTCAGGGAAAACTACAATACTGAAAATCTTGGCGTTCATCGAAAACCCGACAGGTGGCGAAGTGAAATTCCAAGACGAAACCGTCAACTTCAAAAACACCGAAAAAGCGCGCCTGCAAAGCACTCTCGTATTTCAAAAAACAACCCTCTTCAGCACTTCAGTGTACAACAATGTTGTCTACGGATTGAAATTAAGGAAAGTACCGAAGGAAACACGTGACAGGGAGGTGAAAAAAGTGCTGGAACTGGTGAAGCTGGAGGGTTTCGAGAAACGCAATGCAAGAAAGCTTTCCGGCGGAGAACAACAACGAGTGGCGATAGCCAGAGCCTTAGTGCTAAATACGAAGCTGCTGCTTTTGGATGAGCCAACGGCAAATTTGGACCCGAAAAACGCGGGCATACTTGAGGAAGTCATTGACACGGTAAACCGCGAAAACAAAACTACCATCGTGATGGCAACGCACAACATGTTTCAGGCTAAAAAGTTGCCTCACCGCATCGCGTTAATGGATGAAGGAAAAATCACTGAGGTTGGCACGCCAGCAGAGGTTTTCGGCAAACTTTCCAAAAACTTGGCTAGCTTCGCCGCTGTCGACAACACTTTCACCGGAACCGCTAACCCAACTGCAGCTGGCACATCAGTAGTGGACGTGGGCAACGGGGTGCAGATTGAGATAACCGCGCAAAGGAAAGGCTCTACAGCCGTTTTCATAAATCCGCAGGACATAATCTTGTCCAAGAACCGCATGGAGTCAAGCGCAAGAAACGTGTTCAAGGGCAAAATCACCGAAATCGCGGATTTAGATTCGCTCGTAAAACTCAAGGTTAACGTCGGCAAGCCCTTCACGGTTCAGATAACCAAGCGGTCTTTCAGCGAGATGGGACTTTGCTTAAACGCAGAAGTTTTCATCACCTTTAAAGCGTCAAGCGTCCAAGTGGTTTAGGCTGGGGTTTTTCTTTCCTCCGCTAACTCATGAAGTATAACCAAGGCTTCGCCGAGAGACATGTTCAGCCTGTTCGCCAGTTCCAAAGCGGCTATGTCGGGTTTTTCGGGTAATATCGTCTCTCGCGTGTACGCTTTGTGGTTTGGGTACATCACTGAGACGTGAACCGTCTCGACAAGTATGGGCCACAGTTTTTCCTTCATGTACTCTTCCAAGCTCATGCGGCATCACAGAGTTCATTGTGTTAACTGGTTATTCAGCCTACCGCAAAAAACTCAAAAACAAGCAAGCAACTTTTAAATTATTCCAAGCCGCCAAAGTTAATCTGGTGAAGCAAAGTTGACTAAAACGGCGTTAATGGTTTATTGGTCGAAAACAGGCAACACCGAGAAAGTAGCCAACGCCATCAAACAAGGCTTAGAAGAGACAGAAGTCCAAGTCACCATGAAAAAACAGGAAGAGGCGGAAAACGTTGACTACTTCGACTACGACCTCGTCTGCGTAGGCGCCCCTTCATACTCATGGCATCCACCAGAATCGATGGCTAACTTCCTAAAGAGCAAATTCGCGGCTTACCGCAAAGAAGGCAAAATCAAACCTCGCGCCCCAAAAGTTCCAGGCAAAAACGCGTTAATTTTCGTCACTTACTCTGGACCTCACACAGGCATAGATGAGGCAACGCCTGCAGGCAAGTACATGCGGCAGTTCTTTGAGCACCTGGGCTTCACGGTAATAGCTGAATGGTACGTCCTGAGCGAGTTCCACGGTTCGCTGGAAAACAGCACGCAGGGCAGGATGGGCGACATAAGAGGAAAACCCACCGAAGAAGAGCTGTTGAAGATCAAGGAAGATACGGAACGTTTAGCTAAGAAATACTTAGTACAAAGCTGAATCCTCGTTCTTCTCTCGCTAACAGCTTCATACGCAAAGTTAATAGTGCCCCAGCCGCTGAATTAGTTGGAGGCGAAAATTTTTGAAAGCAGCTGTTTACAGAGGCCCACGCCACATCAAGGTTGAGGACGTTCCTGAACCGCGTGTTTCAGGACGGAAAGTGCTTGTGAAGTTTAAGGCTGGAAGCATATGTGGAACTGACATGCATTTTTTCAGGGGAGACTGGAAGCTGAAGCGTGGGCGAATCATTGGGCACGACGCGTGCGGCATCAGGGAGGACACGGGCGAAAGAGTGGTCATGGTTCCGCTGTACTACTGCGGTTCCTGCTATTACTGCTTGCGAGGGTTGCCGACCTGCTGCACGCGGGGCAAGTTCTACGGGATAAACAGGGACGGCTTCTTCGCCGAGTCCATAGCCATGCGCGGCAGGAACTTGGTTCCTGTTCCAGACGGCGTCAGCGACGAGGAAGCGGGCATCGTGGAGCCCGTGGCGCTTGCGCTTCACGCGTTGGATAAGCTTAAGCCAAGCATGGGCGACTGGGCTACGGTTCTAGGGCAGGGTCCTATCGGCTTGTTGATGACGCAGGTGGCACGGCTGAAAGGCTGCAGGGTTATAGCTGTGGATTTGGAGGATTACCGACTTAAGCTTGCGGAGAAGTACGGCACAACGGTTTGCATCAACGCGCGTGAAGAAGACGTTGTTAAGCAAGTGAGGGAAGTCACAGGGCGAGGTTCGGACGTGGTGGTTGAAGCTGCTGGAAAGCGCGGGACGGTGGAGCAGACGCCTTTTCTGGTGAGGAAGGCTGGGCGCGTAGCATTGGTGGGCGAGTTCGCAGGCTACCTGAACTTGGAGGATGCGGATGACGCCGTGTTTTTTACGACTTATATTTCTCCTGCTGAGTATCCTTTGGCTGTGCGGTTGATTGCTGAACGAGCAGTGGACGTGAAGAGCTTGATTACGCACAGGTTCAGGCTTGCCGACTTCGAGAAGGCGCTTCGAACAGTGGATGATCCTGCTGAAAGGACGTTGAAAGTTGTCATAACGGAATAAGCTTTGGCTTTCTGATTCTGAACCGCAAAGTATATTATTCATAGGGAAATTGGTGTACCCGCTTTCACTTTAGCCAGAAACGAGAGTGTGACTTCAATGAGCATAAAAGCGGTGATATTCGACCTTGACGGAACAATCGCCAGTTTCAATCTGGATTACAAGGCTGTCCGAGGAGACGTTAGGAGTTACCTGCTGCGAGTGGGCGTTCCCGCCTCGCTGTTACCCGTTAACGAGAGCATCTTTGAAATGCTTAAAAAAACCGAAATTTTCTTGAAAAACTCCGGAAAGTCCGCTGAGGCTGTAGAGGAGATTCGCAACGGAGCCTTAGCCATAGCTGAAAAGTACGAGTTGGAAGCCGCCAGAAGCACAGGCTTGCTGCCTGGAACAAATGAGGCGCTGAAGGCTTTGAAGCGAATGGGTTTGAAAATTGGCTTGTTCACGTTAAGCAGCGACAAAGCTGCAAGATACATTTTGCAGCGCTTCAAACTGGGTGACTTCTTCGGCGTAACGGTTCCCCGAAACAAAGTCAATTACGTGAAGCCAAATCCTGAGCATCTCGAAATGGCGCTTAAGGTTTTAGGCGTAGCGCCTGAGGAAACGGTGGTTGTTGGAGACAGCAACGTGGATATGGAGAGCGCTAAGGAACTGAAAGCTATCGCTGTTGGCTTACCCGCAGGCATCTCCACGATAGAGCAGTTGACGGTTCACGGCGCCAACTTCATTATAACTTCGGTAACTGACTTGCCTGTTCTGATAGAGAAAATAAACAAGGGACAAGCGGCACAATAGCTGTCAGTTGGTTTGAAGCAGTATCAGGGTCTTTTTACAGGGGAAATTAGTATTATGCTTCAGTATTCGAGAGTTATGTATGGAATAACGTTATAAAAACCGTAAAGCTTATATATTAAAACTGTTCATTTGCTTAGTTTGCGCGGCACCGAATGTACTGTTTTCTCCATTAAAAGGGATATAGTGACGGTTCTACGCAAATATTAAATGGAGCGTAAAAAGTTGAGTAAAAAAGAGGCTAGAACGCGTCAGCGCTTAGTTGACAAGTGCCCAGAGTGTGGTAGCGATAACCTTGTTCACGATTATGACACGGGCGAAACCGTTTGTGGTGACTGTGGTCTCGTCCTGTACGAGCAGATGATGGATAAAGGACCCGAATGGCGCGCTTTCACCCAAGAGGAGAAAGCGTCAAGAAGCCGTGTCGGAGTTCCAACATCCTATTCCGTTCACGACAAGGGCTTATCCACAGCTATAAGCCAAGTGGATCGTGATGCTTTTGGAAGGAAGCTTCCTCTTTCCACTAGGTTGCAGATGTGGCGTTTGAGGAAGTGGCAGATACGGTCTCGAGTTCACTCTTCCATCGACAGGAACCTTGCTCAAGCCATGGCGGAACTTGACCGTTTAAGTGACAAGGTTTACATTCCTCCGCCAATCAAGGAGAAAGCTGCTGTCATTTACCGCAAGGCGCTCGACAAGGGATTGGTACGCGGCAGGTCAATCGCTGCTATTGCTGCTGCTGCGTTGTATGCGGCTTGCCGTGGTAGCGGAACTCCGAGGACTCTGCGTGAGATTTCTGAGGCAAGTCTGGTTGACAAGAAGGATGTTGCTCGTTGTTACCGGCTTTTGTTGCGTGAGCTTGATGTGCATATGCCGATTGCTGATCCGTTGACTTATGTGTCGAAGATTGCGGAGCGGACTGGGATTTCGGGTAAGACGCAGGGTGCGGCGATTCAGATTTTGCGCGATGCTAGGCGAAGGCGCGCTGCTGCGGGTAAGGATCCGATGGGTTTGGCTGCTGCGGCGTTGTACATTGCTTGTTTGCAGAATAACGAGAAAAAGACGCAGAAGGACATTGCAGAAGCTGCTGGCGTGACTGAAGTCACCGTGAGGAACCGCTACAAGACTCTGAAGAAGCAGTTAAGTCTGGAGCTACCCGACTAAGCGCTTAATCAGCCACTTTCGCTGTTTTCCCCTTCTTTTTCTAATTCCATAATTATGGGACCTACGTAGCCGCATTCAGCGCACACGTATTTCTTAGGTGTTAGCCAGATGTCGAGGCTGCTGTGTAAGCTGATTTTTGGGCTGCAGCATCGGGGGCAGTAGATTGTGGCTGGTTTCTGGTGTTTCAGAGACTTAAGTACTTCACGAACGTTATGCAGCATTTTCATCTTGGACTTTGCACCTTTACTTTGTGGCTATTGCAGCTCTATGTTCTCTTCTGGATAACCCATTTTGATGAGGAAATCGCGGACTCTGTCGCGGTGGTCTCCCTGCAGCATTATCTGACCGTTCTTTGATGTTCCGCCGCAAGCGCAAAAAGATTTCAGTTTTTGAGCTAGGGTTGCGAGGTTTGAGTTTCGGTCGTCCATGCCGTCAACAATGGTGTTGGCTCTGCCGAATTTTCTTGTTTCAAGCCTGATGCGGATTCGCTGTTGTTCTTTTTCGATTTCGCCACAAACGCATAAGTCCTTCGGAAGCCCGCATGTCGAACAAACTTCAGCCATGACACTCAGCTTCTAGCATGGTCATAGCCATATATAAAAGTTTCAAAGCATAAATCCAGATTACACAGAGCTTGAAAAAACAAATTGATAACACGGTGCCATTTTAGGTCACTTTTTGTGACGACAGGTTACTGCGCTCTTGCAGAGGGCTGAACCGATGTCTGATTTTTTTGTCTGTACCCCCTCTATATATAGATTAAACCAGAGCGTAAACTAGTGCTGGCTTGATGCTCGGAAAAAACTATAGCCCCCTTATAAATAGTCGGCAACATGAATTCTGGCACCTCTTCGGGTTGATAAGTCAATCAATGAGCACCTGTGCGTATTTTTTAATTGGAAAATGTTAATTTGAAATTCATAAATTTTATTACATTAAAAATTAACTGTACTGTTAGTCTGGATGTGCCATTATGCAGACCAGTACCCTGATCAAGAGCTTGAAAGCATCCGGTCTATATGCAGAATGCCCCTGCGGAGGAGAATTTAAACTCTCAGACGCTATCTTTTTTGATGGAACCATACCTTTTCCAGAGGAAGCGCTTCAAATCCAAACTGAACTAAACGCTGTACTACAGGCGCGTAAACAAGACTTAATTAAAAAGCTAAAACTAGCCACTGAAATTGCTGAAAAAACCACAAAAGCAGTAAACATAGGCAAAAACCTTGAGCGCGCACTTCCAACAGTAAAAGACTTCAAATGGGTAGTTCCAGACAGCAAATTCCTTGGCGACCCAATCGACCTATTAGTATTCAACGGTTTATCGAACGGCAAAGTGAACTCGCTAAGTTTTGTAGAGGTTAAAAGCGGAAATGCCAGACTCAACAACCACCAAAAATCCATCCGAGATGCGATTAAAGACCATAAAGTCTCCTACAAGGTGTTTGTATAATGAGTCTCTTTGAAGAATACCAGCTTTTCAGAAAGATTCTGTGCATATGCCCTTGCTGTAATGAATTGGTTAGAGTTTCAGATCTACGATTGAAAGCCAAAGGTGTCGCGCCAAAAACGTGGCTGGATAACTATGAAGCAAAAGACCAAGCATTAACCAAAAAGGAAGGAGCGTTTGAGGAAGAAGTAGAAAAACTGAGAGAAGAAGCAAGAGAAAAAGGGAGAAAAGCAGCCGAAAAAGCATTCTTCAAAGCAATATGTCCCTCGCTTAAAAAATTAAAACTGGACCCGTTCGACGTAAAACCAATATTCCACCCGATAGACTTCATAGTGTTCAAGGGAATGAATAGCCTAAGAGCGGTAAGCGATATAATGTTGCTCACTAGAGAGCACAACTGTCCCCTGATTGACCCTATACGTGAGCAAATAAGGAAAGCGGTAGCACAGAACAAATATGAGTGGCAAGTAGCACGAATAGGTGAAACAGGCACTATTAGTATTGAGTAAAAAATAAGGCACCCGCGTACAACAAAATTGTTGTAGATGATGAGAGATGTCAGGTTGTGGTTATGTTACTACGCCCATGCGTGATAGCTCTTGTTGGAGGCTGTCCCGTGTCTGCTTTAGGCTCTGTCTTTTCTCCGCGTACTGGTCGCCGTCTATCTTGGCGCGGCGGAGAAGCCACTTTGCTGCGCTTGATATTCGACGACACTTGGCAGCCCCTGCACTTCACGAAGCTTTACGACAACGACAAAGCCAAGATTTACAGAATCAACTACTAGCAAGAAGCAAGGTTGGAGAAAGGAATAAATCCCATCGTATTCCACTATAGCCCATGAACTCTTTTCTGGATTACCAAAACGAACAGAACATGAGCTTGTTCACCGATTTGTACGAGCTAACCATGTGCGCCAGCTACTTCGACAACAAAAAGTTTGAACCAGCCACATTCGACCTATTCATAAGGCGCCTGCCCGAAAACCGCTCCTACCTCTTGTTCGCCGGGCTCGAGCAGGTGCTTCTCTACCTCAAAAGCGTCAAGTTCACCGAGGAACACCTCGCCTACCTCAAAAAACAAGGCTTTGACCAGCACTTTCTTGACTACCTCAGAAACTTCAGGTTCACCGGCGGCGTCTGGGCTGTTCCCGAAGGCACGGTTGCGTTTCCATGCGAACCCTTAATCAGGGTGACCGCGCCGATTATCGAGGCGCAGCTTGTGGAGACTTTCCTGCTTAACACCGTCAACCTGCAGACCATGATTGCCACCAAAGCCTCACGGGTGGTGCACGCCGCCAAGGGCAAAGCCGTAATCGAATTCGGCTTACGGAGAGAGCAAGGCATCGACGCTGGGATGAAAGCGGCAAGATGCAGCTACATCGCAGGATGCCAGGGCACATCTAACGTTTTGGCAGGCTTGGCTTATGGCATTCCGGTCTTCGGCACCATGGCACACAGCTTCATCATGTCCTACGAACGGGAGATAGACGCGTTCCGAGCGTTCGCCAAGACCTTCCCCGACAAGTCCACGCTGCTGATTGACACTTACGATGACATCGCAGGCGCAGAAAAAGCCGCCACAGTTGCCAAAGAACTCGAACAAAAAGGGTTAAAGCTCAGCGGAGTGCGGTTGGACAGCGGCGACTTAGCGGCAATCAGCAAAAAAGTCAGAAAACTCTTGGACGAGAACGGTTTAAAGCATGTGAGTGTTTTTGCGAGCGGCGACTTGGACGAGTTCAGAATAGCTGAGCTACTGAGCCAAGGCGCAAGGATAGACGCATTCGGCGTCGGCACCAAAATGGGCACATCAGCGGACAAGCCCTACGTGGATGTCATCTACAAACTGTGCGAAACCATGAATGAAAACGGCGATTTTTCGCCGATAATGAAGCTCAGCGAGGGCAAAGTCACGTTGCCTGGGCGAAAGCAGGTTTTCAGGTTCAAAGACTCCGAGGGCAATTTTGAGAAAGACATGATTGCGCTGGCAGACGAGCATGTCGAGGGCGAGCCGTTGCTGAGGAAAGTCATGGAGAACGGCAAATTAATCTATGATCTTCCGTCGCTTGATGAGGTACGCGCAACTGCTTCAGCGAACTTGGCGAAGCTTCCTGAGAAATACAAACTGTTGAAGGCGGCGCCTGAGTACCCTGTGGAGATAAGCAAGAACTTGGACAATTTGATTAGGAAGTTGCGGCGGAAGTTGACGCAGAATGAGATTTTGCACTCCGCTTAGCGTGAGCCTGTTTAGATCAAGAAGCAGCCATCAGGAGCAGGTTAATGAAGCCAACTTCTAAGAGGGATGCGGCGAAGAAAATGCCGTAGATGAAGCCGAGACCCTTCATCGACATGGTTCTGCCAAGCGTCTTCTTGATGGTCAAGTAGATGCCATAGCCTTCAACTATGCCCACTGGCGCGCTGATGAGCAAAATCAGAGGCAGGTTTTCAAGGTTTATCCCGCCGTTGATCAGTGTGGCTCCGCGCAGTATGCTTAGAAAAACGACCATGCACGCGAATATAAAGGCAAAGCTTCTCGGATGTGTTATCACCACGTCAGCGTGTTTCTCTCTTTTGAAGAAGTTCAAAACCACCAAGTTAACGTAGAACGTCATGCCCAGCAGAATCAGCGACACGACGAGGACGTTGTGCAGGAAAAGCATGGCGACTGCAAGGAACTGATTTTGTAGGACATAGCTTAAGATGCTGAAGAAGAAGAGGTTTTCCGCGTATGACAGCCCTAGTAAAACGAGGAAAGCTACGCCTAACAGTGCGGTGCTTTTCTTGGTGTCCATAGGCTTTCATTGCTCCGTTTAGCTTAGCCCCTCTATTCAGATGGGAAGGCAATAAAAATTTTGTGAACTTCTGCTTAACGATAGACGGCTTCATGCACTAATTACAAAAATGAACAAATATGGCAAACACTTAATAGGCTTCTCAGAAAAGGATATGTGCTATCAACAAGAGGAAGAATCATGCAAAATCGCCCAGCCATAGTTGCTGTTGGCAGAACCAAGTTTGGAGAGCATTATGGAAAGGAGCCAGAAAAACTTATTGAAGAAGCTTGGCTCGCCGCTTCACAAGAATGCGACCTAGAGCGCAGAGACTTGGAAGCGTGCTACCTATCAGACTGTTTTCTCCCAATCACAAACAAGCTAGGCTTAGAAGAAGGGTTCCTATCCGAGCTTACGGAACTTCACGTTCCAATGGAAGTGACGCGTTCCGTCAGCGCCGCCTTGCTAACCGCCTGCCACGCCATACAAGCCGGTGCGTACAGCACCGTGCTAGTTGGAGGCATAGAGAAGATGACGGATCGCTGGGACAAAATCCGCGATGACCTCATGCTTCTCGAAGACCCGTGGAGCTACTACGCTGGGGGCACGCCAGAAGCGAACCACGAGCTGATGCTCCGAGCTTACGTAAAGAAGTACGGGATAACAGGCGAAAACCTGGAAAAACTGAATCTGGCTCTGGCTGAGGTCGCAGTCAAAAATCATGCTCACGCCATGAAAAACGAGTATGCCCAGTTCCAAAGGAAAATCACAGTTGAACACGTCCTGAGTGCAAGAGAAGCAGCACATAAACCTCTGGGACTTTACGATTTTGCGCCCATATCGGATGGCGCATCCGCTTTAATCCTCACAAACGAGGAAATGGCCAAAAAATTAACTGAAAAACCTGTATACGTTCTAGGCTGTGCTTCAGCCACGGACTACCTGGACTTTCCGACAAGAGACGACCTGACACATTTCATCGCCACCAGAATCGCCATGAAAAACGCCTCAAAAATGGCTGGAAAACACCCAGGGGACATATCAATCGCAGAGGTGTACGACCAGTCCACCGTGATGGAGCTGGTTTCCATGGAAGACCTGGGGTTCTGTGAACCAGGAACAGCGTGGAAAAGCATACGCGGAAATTGCGAAGGTTACGAGGGCTTTTACGAAATAAACGGCAAGAAACTTTTTGTCAACAAGAACGGCGGCTTGAAGGCTGATGGAAATCCATTAGGAGCCACGGGCGGCGCTCAGATTTTCGAGATTTTCAGGCAATTAAGAGGCGAAGCTGGCGAGCGGCAAATTCCAGAGCCAGCGCCAACAGGTTGCACTTTAGAATTTGAAGGCTTCGGCACTAAAGCGTATGTCAGCATTTTCGGGAGAGACCAAGATGAGTAGCGAACCCATAGAACGCAGAGTTTCCTACCTCGGCGACAGGCTGAAAGCTAGCCGCTGCAAAATCTGCGGAAAAGAATACTTCGAGGTACGAGACTACTGTGGGAACTGCGGCAGAAAAAGCTACGGGAAAATGTCCAGCACAGACCTTTTTTACGAAAAAGGAAAACTTGAACTGTGCACGCTCGTTAATGAACCGACAAACAAGTTCATGAAGTTAGAACGCTATGTTTACGGCATAATTTCTTTTCACAACGGGAAAATTCGCGTTCCTGGAAGGCTCACAGATCAGATTGTGAACGAGGGAGAAGTTATCGACTTTTCAAGCCTTGAGGGCAGGGAAGTGATTCCCCGATTCAGAAGGCGTTATCAGGTGGGCAGAAGCGAGGTTGTTCCAACGATTTCTTTGGCGTTCACTTTAGCAGATGAGTATTACCCGCATCAAGAATACACTGTTGTGCAACCCACTAAAGAGTATGATCTGCCTGGAATTGTGGGGTACGGCTTCTACACTTCACGTTTCAGGATAAAGGAAGGCAAGCTTGAGCGTTCTGTACCCTTCGTTGATGAAGACGCGGTGACCGCGGCGGTTGAGGCTGGAAAGCTATCGCTGATACATTCGGGAGTTGACAGCTCGCTGGTTGGCAAAATCTACGTAGGCTCAGAGTCCAATCCTTACGCGGTTAAGCCCATAGCGTCGAAGGTTGCGCAGGTTCTGAAGCTGGGCGAGGAAGACGAAGATGTGCAAAGCGTGGATGCGGTGGACACCGAGTTCGCCTGTAAAGCCGCCTCAAGCATGTTCAAAGACGCCGCCGCGCTTGTCAGCTATCCTAACTCTGGTGTGAAGTACGCCATGGTTATCGGCGCAGACAACTCCCAAGCGGCGCCCCGCGGCTGTCCGGGCGGCGAATTGGATGCTTTCGTTGGGTACGGTGGTTCCGCCTTTATTTTCGGAAAATACGACGTTATCGCTGAAATCGAAGGCTGGTACTCCTGCACCTCTGATACGCCTGACTTTTGGCGCAGAGACGGCGAGCCGTTTCCGATGCACGGCGGCAGATTCACAGGAGACCCTGCGTACTTCAAGCACGTTAGAAAGGCGACCACGAAACTTATGGAGAAATTCGGCTTGCAGGCGGGCGACGTGGACTATTTTGTCACGCATCAGCCTAACCCTCAGTTTCCAGTTAAAATCGCCAAGGAACTCGGCTTCAAAGACGAACAGTACGCCGTGTCACTTCAGGTCAACAATTTCGGCAACACCTATTCTGGCTCTTCGCCTCTGGGCTTGGCTGCGGTGCTGGACGTTGCGAAGCCCGAAGAACGCATCTTAATCACCAGTTACGGTTCGGGCGCGGGAAGCGACGCGTACCTGCTGAGGACGACGAGCCAGCTTGCCGACAAGAGGCAACGCCAAAAGCTTAACATCAGATTCCAAGCTGAAAACCCGTTTGTGAAGTACGTGGACTACACCACTTACAGGCGGCTCAAGCTTGGCATGTAACGAATATTTAATATAATGCGAGCATTGATGTGATAAACGGAGCCTGAAAGATTGGTAGGTCAAGAAGTCCTCAGAGTGCTGTATGCGCCTCATAAAGTGTTCAGGAGTATAGTCCAGAAACCTGGCTACTTGGGACCATTCATATTGCTAATCATTTTTGTGTTGGCGCAGGTCGGCTCCGCTTACGTGATTGGCACAAGGTCACATATTGAACAGACTCTGCCTACAGGCGTCAATGGAGACGCGTTGACTGATAATGCCACGTTGTGGCAAGCAAACACCGGTGTAAAAATCAGCAATAACTACGTTGACTTCATAAACGCCACTCCTGCCATCAGTGGATTTCCAGACTATTACGGCAACAGCAGCGTCGAATTTGCAGTCAGCAACAGCAGCACTCTTCAGACGGCTTTGAATAATCTTGACGGCCAAGTTGACTGCGGCGCCAACGGCTTCCAGAATGTTTCCTTCAGAGTTAACATAATTTCGCCTGACGCCAAGCCTGAAAATGTAACTTTAACCTTGTACTCGTTAAACGACTCAAAATTCTTTTATTACGACTTAACCAGCGCTTTCTCCAACAGCGTCGTAAACGTTTGGAACAACATTACTGTTCCCGTCGGCTCGGGAGACTGGTCAAGCAGCGGAAAACCAAGCTGGGAAAACATAACCAGTTTAAAGCTGGATTTCAGTTGGTCCAACAGTTCAAACGTCAACTTGCTCTTGGACGGGTTGTTTTTCAGAGGCAAATTCGCAACTCAGATTGAAATCTACGGTGCCCCCGCATACCTTGCCAATTCAACGTTGAACGGGTTTGCTCCGTTTCTTTTTGAATGGCTCATTTTGACGGCAATTATGTACTTGCTAATTAAAGGGTTGAAAGGCAATGTGGTGTGGAAACCATTAATGGTGGCTGTTGGCTACGCACTAGTAACCATAGTTATCCAATCTTTGATAGTAACTGTAGCTTACGCGACTTTGCCTAATCTGTACTACACGCTCGAAATACTGAATTCTGTTTCAGGAGAATTCCAGTCGGCGTACAACATCTTATTAAACCAAATAGCCGACGTCAACACGGTGACCTACATCGTCCAAGTAGCTGTGTGGGCGTGGACTGTGGCTTTAGGCACCTTTATCATCCGTGCCATAACAGGCGACAAACAGATCGCGGAACACGTGGGCAAGGGAAAAACCGCTACGGACTCTACTAGCAGCGGCGAAGTGACAGCGTTCAGCTGGATGAAGTGTCTTCTAGTGTCGGGTGCGAGCCTGTTTCTGACAGTTGTCATCTTGGGTTTCCTCGGCGTGTAGCCCAGCAAGTGAAACAGAAGAGAGAGAGATGACGCCGCGAAGACGGCTCTGAACCGCGCAAGAGGCTTCAGTTTGCACTCTAAGCTGGTTTTGTGATAGTTAGCAAGGTTTATATGGATTAAAAGGCAATTCTGCAGTAAAGCCTAAACCAGACCCGCGCAAAAAAAGGCACACGCGGTTGCGGTGAAGGGCTGACTATGGAGAATGAAAGAGTTGAACATTAAAGAATTGAGGAATGGAATGAAACGGGTCACCGTAGAAGCAAATGTTATGGAGAAAGGTGAAACCCGCGAAGTTAGATCCAGATACAAAGATGAAACTTACCAAGTGGCCGATGCTATAGTTGCAGACGAAACAGGAAGCATAAAACTGACCCTTTGGAACGAGCAAATAGACCAAGTGAACGTCGGAAACAAGATTAAAATAGAAAACGGTTACGTGACAAGCTTCAAAGGCGAAATTCAGCTTAACGTCGGAAAATACGGAACATTAACTGTCGAATAGACCACCCGGCAAAATAAAGCCCGTTTCAAGAATACGATGTTGAAATTAAAGAAAGCGAGCTGAAGCCGAAGAAAAAGAGCGTTTGCAGCTTGCACAACCAGTTTTTGGCAGAGGCGAACCTCTTCAGCTTGTCTTCAAGTCTTCCATGAACTCTGTTAAGTCCACGCTGGACAATCGGTTTTCACCGCAGAGCTTCTGCTTCGCTGGCGGCCTATCCATGTAAAACGGTATCCTGTCCGCTATGCGCTTTTCGAAGGTTGGCTCCAGCTCGTTTCTGTAGAACACACCAATTGGGATTCTGTCGCCCCACTCTTGCGCTTTGCTTATGGCCATTAATTTTTTCTCAAGGTCTTCGGTCCAGGCGTGCACTTCTGGGTTGAAGCCTGTGTGCTCCAGCTTGTAGAGTCTGGACTGCGGCTTTCCGCTCTCGTCTTTTCGGTCTTCTCCCGCGTACCACGCTTTAGTGGTTATGTTGTTGTACGTGGGGCACGGCTGCAAGCAGTCGATGAACGCTAAGCCCTTGTGCTGGATAGCCTGTTTTATGGTGTCTTTCAGGTGTCTGACGTCGTAAGCGTAGGACCTTGCCACGAACGTGAAGCCAGAAATTATCGCCAGCTGGATGCTGTTTACGGCTTCGTTGATGTTTGGTTTCGGCAGCGCCTTGGTTTGCAGTCCAAGCCTGAGCGTGGGTGAAGCCTGCCCTTTCGTCAGCCCGTAGACGCCGTTGTTGTGGATTATGTACGTCATGTCCAAGTTCCGCCTTCCAGCGTTGACGAAGTGCCCTGCACCTATGCCTAAGCCGTCACCGTCTCCGCCTATGGCTACAACCTCCAGCGCGGGGTTGGCTACTTTGATGCCCATGGCGAAAGGTAGTGTTCTGCCGTGCAGCGTGTGGACGCCGTACGCTTTCACGTTATGCGGTTCCTTGCCTGAGCAGCCTATTCCGGAAACCATCACGATCTGGTGCGGTTCCAAGCCTAACTCGGCGAAAGCCATCTGCAAGCCGTTCATGATGCCGAAGTCGCCGCAGCCCGGGCACCAGTCGGCGTAGACTTCTGGCACTCGGAAGTCTGAGTGTTTAAGAACCAAACATCAACACCTCCGTTTCAGCGGCTTTGCCAGTTAATATCGCCTTGAGCGCGTCGTAAACTTCCGTCGTCGTCATGGGTCGCCCCGTGTACTTCAACACGTGATAGTTGGGCGCTATGCCTGTTGCCTCTTTTATTACGCCGCCCAGCTGACCTAAAAAGTTGTTCTCGACGTCTATGATCCGTTTTTTGCCCTCCAACGCTTTCTTGACCTGTTCCGTTGGAAGTGGGTGAATCAGACGCACCTGCATGAAGCCTATGCTGAAGCCTTCCTGTTTCAGCGTGTCTATCGCTTCGATTATGGCGCCTTTGGGTGAGCCCCAGCTTACCACGATGTTTTCTGAGGTTGTGTCTCCATAAAATTTGAGTTTATCTTCAACCGGCACTTCTTTCTGGACTAATTCAAGCTTTCGCATTCTTTTTTCAATCATCTTTCTTCTGTTGAAGGGTTCCTCGCTTATGTGACCTGTCTCGTTGTGTTCGTCTCCGGTGTACCAGTGCAAGCCGTTTTTGGTGCCTAGCACCACCCGTGGGGAGACCCCTGTTTCCGTGAAGCGGAACCGCCTGTAGTCTTTGCCTTCCAAGTCCTTTTCGGTGAGCATCTCTCCGCGGTCTATCTTGAATTTGCCGTAGTCAAAGACCGGGTAAGTCTGTGAACAGTTTGCCATTGCCTTGTCCAAAAGATGGATTACGGGCATCTGGTACTTCTCAGCGAGGTTGAACACTTTTGCCGCGTCGTAGAAGCATTCTTGGATGTCTCCTGACGCGAGAATTATCCGTGGGAACTCTCCGTGTCCAGCATGCATGACAAAGCGCAGGTCGCCTTGAGCGTGCCGCGTGGGCAAACCAGTGGCTGGGGCGCCTCGTTGATAGTAGGTTATCACCAGCGGCACCTCGTCGTTTCCCGCCCAGCTTAAGCCTTCCACCATGAGCGAGAAGCCTGGTCCAGACGTTGAGGTTGCGGCTCTTGCACCAGCTAACGCGGCGCCTGAGGCGGAGTTTACGGCTGCAATCTCGTCTTCGGTTTGGATGACAACTATGGCTTCGTCTTCTCCGCTGCTTGTCTTCATTATCTGGTGCGCTTCCAAGTATTCGCTTTCGTCAGCCGCAGGCGTGATGGGATAGTACGTTTGCACTCTGCAGCCGCCGAGGACTTTGCCCATGGCGACCGCCTGGTTTCCCGTGAGGAACAGCCGCTCTTCGTTGACGTCGACTTTCATGAGACGGTGCTTGAAATCGTCTTTGAAGTTTTGCTCCGCATAATCGTAAGCCGTGTTCAAAGCTAACACGTTCATGTCGGCGATTTTTCCTTTTTCCGCAAAGGTTGCTCTCACGGCTTTTTCCGCGAGGCTCCTGTCGTACTTTAGCAGCGCGAAGGAGACGCCTATGGTCAGGACGTTTATCATCCGCGTTATCTTGCTTATCTGGCTTATTCCGAGTTTTTCTCCGATTTGGTTGAGCAGGTCCATGTAGGGCACGGGGAAAACGTGGACGTTTCGCTGTTTGGCGTGGTTAAGCCAATCGTTCAGGGTTTCGCCAATGTTCTTTTCCTTCATTAATTTTTTGAGTTCTTCAATAAATTCAGGGGGGAAAGTTGGCACTTCAAGGACCTTCGTGTTTATGTCCTTTGAGTCCACTATTATGCCGCCTTCGGGGACGACTTCGTTGATGTGGCGCACGGCGGTTTCCGCATCGAAAGCTGCCAGCAAATTCACGTCGTTTACGTTGGCTATAACCTCTTTCGGCGATATGCGAAGGTGGAAGTAGCTGTGCAGCCCTTTTATGTTGGAGTGGTACTCGCGTCTTCCGAAAACGTAGAGTCCGCCGTAGCCGCATGCTTTTCCGAAAATGTTTGCCGCGGTGTCCACGCCGCTTCCCTGAGGTCCGCCTGCCATCCAGTTTATACTCTCAATTACCATTTTGTTTTTTCACAACCGAAACATATAGCGGGCGAAGAATACTGGTTTTTTTATCCGCCTGTTGCTCTGCCGTAGCCTGTGCAGCAGTCGCAACCAGAACTTTTGCCGCAGTACGGGCATACGCACTTGCAATCGTCAATGAATTCGCCGCATCTGTCACAACGAGGCAGTTCATTTTCTTCTGTTGGCATTCTTTTCGCCTCTGCTACTATTCTACTAACGAACCCTAACGAATTAAGCTTTCGGAAAGGTAGCGTGATGGTTAATGTTAATGCGGCTTGATTGTAAGTGCTGGCGAATAAAGCCTCTTTAGAAAAAAACTCGAGTTTTGAACAGCATAGTTTAAATCTGAATTTTGTTTTACCCAATAGGCGAGCTGAGCAATATTGGCCGTAACTGAGAAAGACATCCATAAAGTTCTGCTGAGGCATCCATGGTTACCTTACGAATATGCACGGCGCATCGCCGAAGACCTGAAACGAAAAACAACAAGCACACCTGAAGGTCTCAGAACCTACAACAGAGAATACATGAGACTGCGCCGAGCCGAAAAGAGGGGGGAAGTCTCTGATGTTCCAGGGATCATTTCCGGCAAATACCTGAAAAAGAAGAGACGACAAGAGGCAAAAGAACGAGACTGATGAATCTTATTTTGCCTTTGAGCTAGTTTTCGACGCGGATGCGTTATGTAATTGCGGCGGGTTGTTAGTTTGCTGCTGTTCTTCAAGAAGCGCAAGCGCTGAAACAAACAGGTTCAAACCAGCACTTCATCCTTTACGCAAGGGAGTTGAAGCACTCCGAGCAGCCATTTCTGGCTTCAGTTTTTCCTCAAGAGCACGCACATGGCCCAGCTTATTCGGATTCTAATAGAAATGGCATGCAGAAACAGGTAGAGGCGTCTGCCCGGCGGCGCTGCAGCCTATTTAAAGGGGAGGGGTCTCAGTTTCAGAGCACATCAGCCGCAGCCGCCTCCCGCAGAAGTACGTATAGAAACTATTTAAAGAGGGGCTATAGACTGTTCCGAGCGTTAGAGTGCACCAAAACTGAGAAAAAGCTGGTTTTAGAAAGAAAAAGAGAGAAAGGCTTCATCGTACGTAGTCGTCGAATGTCCAGTAATGGTCTTCTTCTTGGCTTACTATGTCTTCGAACATGCGGCGTGTCTTGCTGTCACCGCGTTTCGTGGCTTCTTCGATGATTTTCCGGTACAGCACCAGCGCGTAGTTTTCAGCTTCATGGTCCAGCTTCAGAAAGTCGTCTGCGTTGTTGCCTACCTGCGGAATCGGTTCTGGTTCGGTTGTGGCTTCGCCCTCAAGCAGGTAAATCCGTTCGGTGATTTTCTCCAGATGCTCCATCTCCACCAAGAAGATGGGTTTCAACAGGTCGCTGACCACTTTCGCCTTGTTTGTTTCCTGAACAACTTCCAACGCCGAGTTTTTTCCTCGTAAAGCTAGCAAAGCCGCCTTTTCATGCTGGTTCGTGTACTGAATTATCGCCGAGATTTCAGCCGCTACAGCCTTGTTCAACAACGCGAAATAGTCGTCGGTGAATATCCTGCGCCACTCCGACAGCGGCACATTTTCCGCGTCTTCAGCTTCATCTTTCACGTCCACGTATTCTTGGAACTTGAACAGGTGTTGCTCTTCGTCCTTGTATATTTTTTCGAACGTCTCGCGTGTTTCCCAATCTCCGATTTCTTTGGCAGTGTTGATGATTTTGCGGTACAGCACGAGCGCTTCTTCTTCGGCTTTTGCGCCGAGCTTTGCGAATTCGCTTAGACTGTTGCCGATGATAGGCTTGTTTGACTTCGTGGTTGCTGATCCGCCGAGATAGTAAATCCGCTCCATGATGTCTGCAGCGTGCTTCATTTCTACGATGGCGAATTCTTTCAGGAAGTTTCCAACCGCGTCATAGGTGGTCTTGTCGAGGAGGATGTTTTCGGCTATGACTTTGCGTATCAGCTTCTCCATCTTCGCGTGCTGAAGCATGTATTGGATTGATACCTGGATTTCTCTTGCAACCGCCATGTTTAGCAGGTCAAGATACTCAGATGTTGCTTGAACAGCCATAATTAATCCCTTCGTTTAGGTACGGAAACAGTGAGCAATAGGATATAAAAAGATTCTTTTAGCCGCGTTCAACGGTAACCGCCAAACACGCAGCTTTAATCGCATTCTGCCTGAAAAAGGGAGTATAGACTATGGAAAATGAGAAAAATGGGAGTTGATTAAGGCGCTATAAGGCTTTATTTCTTCTTTGCAGCCTTTTTCTTCTTTGCTTTGGCAGCTTTAGGCACGATGCTTACCTCAAACCTATAATTAGCGTCAATTTATATTTAAAATTTGCTAAAGCTGAAGCTTTAAGTCGCCTATCAATAACGCCATATGAAAAGAAGCCTGACTAACAAAAACAATCATTTTCAGCCTTTGATTAAAGAAATAGGCGTAGAAACGAGCCTCTTTGAGCGTTTAACGGGCTTGACGCTTAAGATGATGCGGTGAAGCGTTTGCGGCTCTGTTGTGATTTTTTGTCTATACCCCCTCTATATATAGATTAAACCTGTGCTTGGACTGTTGCCGCTCAAAAGATTAAATTTTAATATTCATCTGCCAGAGGGATAGCCATGAAGAATTCTGAATGCACAATCTACATCATGTTTAAAGACAGATGCATAAACAAATTTAGAAAAGAAAAAGAAGGCTGGACACTAACAACTTCAAACGGCACCGTACGCCCTTGCACGGCAGAACAAATGGTTTCTCACCTTCTACCGGCATTAGCAGGAATAAAAGGACCACACGTCACCGTCAAGGTTGAGCCAGACAACAAAATCTGAAACCTAATTGGCAAGTTCCTGCAATCCTTTGAAGCCGCAGATTATCCAGCTGCACAGCAGCATCAAAATTTACTCCAAACAGAGTACACACATTTCCTGCAGAAAAACCCAAAACAAAACACCCCATAAAAAACCCTAACGAAATTTACCAATTCACCAATTTACCAAGAAATTTACAAACTCTAAAAATTTATGTCGTCAGATGTCGTCTTTCCGTAGACAAAAAGTAATGTGTCTAACTCGCTTAGCTTGATTCCATGGTGGGTCGAAAGAGAGCACATGGCTTCGCAGATTTCTAGCATTGACGCATTTTGTTCATCTATTAGGCCTAAACGACTTAGAATTCGGCAAACGTGAATGTCGGGTTTGAAAATATCAATGCCAACGTTCTTCAGTAAATGAAATATTGTTATCTTTCCTATGCCTTTGAATCTCAACTCATCTAATACTAAAGGTGCCATACTGACTAGTTCATACGCGTCTATCTTTGAAAGCTCAACAAAGTAACCTTTTAGTCCACCCTTGTTTTCCAGTTCGTTGTCAAGCTCAACTATTCTCTGCGCATTTTGTATGCACCATTTTGCTTTTCTCAAATTCTTGAAACCACTTTTGCGGCAAACTTCTTTTGCTTGTTCCTCCAAGTTTTCAGCGAGAAGAGCAACTTCTGATACTTCGAATTTATGGAGGGCTTCCGAAATACGTCCCCAGTATTTTTGGATAACGTCATATCGAAAACCACCTGCGTATACTATCCAACTGACCTCTGCCAGAATTTCTCTGTTTGTAATTTTTGTTGTAGACAGGTTACTGTAGAAGCTTATCAATTCTAAAGCGTTGGGGCATTCGTTACGAACCCAAGCTATCATGCTCTGCACTGCATTGTGCACATTGCTGGATTTGTTTGACTTATCAAAACCGGGGAGGACCCTCAGGGTATTTTCAGAACCCATTTTTGCAGTCATCGAACGTAAGTACTTTCTTCTAAATTTATAAGCATTTTGAAGGAATAATCAATGTTGGAAGAAGCAGCTTTGAACAAAAAAGATCAATCGAAGGTAATCGTGCTTGCCAGCGGAGGTATTGATTCCACTGCATTGATCGATTTTTATATTCGGAGAAAAAACAGAGTTGAATGCATGCATTTTCAATATGGTCAAGCAAATGCAAAAAGCGAGAAGGAAGCATTCAAAAATATTACCAAGTTTTATGGAGTAAAAGGCACAATTGTTGACATGGGTTTTTCTATGAACAAACGAAAGGACGAAATATTAGGTAGAAACGTCTTGTTTGCTCTTATCACAGGTTTTACCTCGAAAAATGCTTCACGAATAGCCATTGGGATTCATGCAGGAACTCAATATTACGATTGTACCAGAGCATTTGTTAATGACTGTCAGAAGATTCTTGACGGCTACTTTCCAGGAACTGTGAGACTTGAAGCTCCATTTCTCAACTTGTTTAAATCAGAAATCCTGAGGTACTGCAATGAGTTTGGGGTGCCAATTAATATGACGTACAGTTGTCAAAGGCAAAATTTTCCAGCTTGCGGAGAATGCCCTTCTTGTATTGAACGCAGATTCCAAGGAGACGTTTCTTATGGAACATGAGTTATATTGTAACTTGCGTCGTATCAACAAAATAAATATTGCAACCCCCTTGCTGATACCTTCATTTTCGAGTGCCGTGGATAGAAGAATAAGTGAGGTTCATTCGAACTTGAGGGAGTATATTCCCAACGCTTCACTGGTGAGTGCTTATGACTTAAAATATGATTACATTGACGAGAAGCAAGTCTGGGCATCTGATGTTGTGTACGTTGATAGCGGAAATTATGAGCATGACAAAAGTGGATCACTTGAAAAGAAAGAGTGGTCCGCCCATGTTTATTCAACTCTTTTGGACAGAATTAAACCTCTTACAAAAGTAGTTATCGTAAACTTTGATGAAAAGAAAAAACTAGAGATGCAAATTGACGATGCAAATGAGCTGTTTGCCAAATACCCAGAATATGCTAGTTGCTTTCTCTGCAGACCACAAACCAAGCGAGCCTTTCATGTAGATGTATCAAAACTTTCTAAAAATATCTCCTTTGTGAAAAATTTTAATATTTTGGGTTTATCAGAAAAAGAATTAGGAAGTTCTCTATTTGAAAGGTGTAAGAACCTTATTGAAATCAGAAAAGCATTGATGTTCGAAGGACTCGAAATCCCCATACATATTTTTGGATGCCTAGACCCATTGGGAGTTATAGTGTTCTTTCTTTGTGGGGCTGATATATTTGATGGGACTAACTGGTTGAAATACAGTTTTCACAACAATCTTGCGTTATACATAAATAACTACGTTATTCTCAGTGGCGCTTGGTCCGAGTCTGATGTGCGCGTTCACGAGTCCACATACGTTTTCAATTTGAGCAAGTTGGGACGTTTATTGCGGGATATGAAGCGATATATCCACGAGCGCAACCTCGGAGTGTTCAATCTTAACGATGAAATCCTTAAACAGGTAAACGGCATAATTAGTAAAGTCAAGGAAAACTATGGGTGAAAGTTATGGGTGCTGGAGGCAGTTTTGGTGGTGGATGGCCACAAAAAGGAGGGGGTAGTAGTCCTGACGAAATTCTAAGGAGGGCATCTTCAGAAGAGGATAAAAGCACTTATGAAGGTCAGACAAATGTCTATCTCCAAGACCTTCTGGCCGATTTCAACAATCGTAATGCAGAACAAATCAAACGGCATCTTGAGACAATTGAAGATAAACTTAACAAGGAGGATATTGGCTCATTCTCGTTGTATTTCGGAGGTTCAATAAAGAAGTACACCTACGTGGATGGATTAAGTGACGTGGATGTTCTTGCAAAAATAAACGATACAAGTTTGACGGACAAATCGCCTGCTTATGTGCTAGATTATTTTGCACAAAAAATCAGAGAAAAGCTACCGAATACTGATATCAAAGTCGGAAAACTTGCGGTTACAGTAACTTTTTCTGATGGGCATCAAATACAGATATTGCCTTCAATAAACACGGCCTCAGGAATTCGTATACCTGCTGGCGTGGGAAACAAGTGGAGTAACGTAATAAACCCCGAAAAATTTGCCTCGAAACTTACAAACGTTAACAAAGCAAATAATAATCGAGTAGTACCAACTATTAAACTTTTTAAGGCAATTAACAAACAACTACCTGAAGATGCACAGTTAAGCGGTTATCACATTGAATCTATCGCAATAAACGCCTTTAGATATTACGAAGGCTCAACGAGCTACAAAGCAATGCTTATGCATTTATGCAAGTATGCGTCTGAAGCAGTTCTTCAACCAATAAAGGATAGTACAGGGCAATCCATTAACGTTGATAATAAACTAGGACCAGCAGGAAGCTATGCACGACAAAAAGCTAGTGCCAGTATCGAGCGAATTCACAACAAGATGAAAATAGCAGATTCAGAAAATTCTCTACAAGATTGGAGAGAGCTGTTCGGAGATGAAGCATGAAGAACTTCGAGGTAAGCGCATTTTTATTGCTGGAAGCATACCTGATGAAGCAAACATTGAAAGAGCAAAATACGCCCAGGTATTAACAAAACACTTGGCAAAGTGTATCCTCTCAAGAGGCGGCGGGTTAATAGTAACTTTAGGCTCGGAACCGAAATTAACCAAAGACGACGCAGTAGCCAAGATTTTTGATTGGACAATCTTGGAAGCTGTCGACGAAATTCAAAAGTACCCAAACGCAAAATGGCCTAACGCGCAGGGCGCGCCTGTAATCGCAGTAGGCTTCGGTAATTGGGAAGAGAGAATCCCAACGGACAGAAGAGATTTGTGGGAAAGGATTTTTTCAACAAATAAAGTCGAATTACATATTGTTCCTGCAGAAATAAGCGTAGGCGGTGTCATGAGGCAGGAGCAAACCAAGTACGGAGATATTCTTGTTACAATAGGCGGACATATAGGCGTACATCATTTAGCGCAGCTATTTCAGGCAAGTAAAAAGCCTGTGATACCGATAAACTTGCCCCTAGGAAATGGACAACTAACTGCATCTGAAGTTCTATCAAACCATGCAGTAAAGGACCCCAATGATTTCTTTGAATATCAACCACCAAGGGGTGCAATAACTGCATATTCAAAACTTTCATTAAAACTTCGAATTCTAGAGGTAAAAGATTTTGGCAAGAGGTTCTTTGACTTCGTTAATCATCTGCCTCAGCCAATAGCTTTCAATGTACGTCTCCTTAATTCACAGCTGCTGGAGTTCAAAGATGTTGAAGGCTTTTTCAGAAACGTAGTAGATAAGGTTGTTGCCGACATGGGGTATAGGCGTTTTGAAATGGAGACAGATTCTTCAGAAGAACCATTTATGAACGTTGAATTATTCGAGAAACTACATTTCAGTGCTTTAGTTATTGCTGACCTTACTGGCGTACGACCGAATTGCTGCTTAGAACTTGGATACGCATTGGCGTTAGGCAAAAAAGTAATTCTTACCGCCATGGAAGGAACAAAACTTCCTTGGGACACGGAGATGATTCGTTGTCACTTTTGGTCCATTTCTGAGACAGATGTTAAACGCAAAGCATTACTTGAATCCTTCATGGAGAAAAACATAAACAAGATGCCTCTCGTGCGGTAGATTGTTACTGGGCTCCAGAAAAAGATTAAATAGAAAGAAAAAGGAGAACCGCCGTCTTAACTGGCTCGGTTGTGTTTGTTATGTAGTTGCTGCTTTTTGGTGCTTCTTGAAATAAAGTTCTTGATGGTGATTTTTTGTATTTTGGGGTGTTGGTTTTGTGTTGCAGTCACAAATAATTATTAGCTTATAATGGTCTGCCCGCTCTCAGCTAAAAATAACGTGAAGTAACAAAAAATAACGAAAGGTAACCAATTTGTTTTTTCAAAGGTCTGCCACACACAGGCTAAACAACACGCGCACCCTTCAAGGTTTCACCAAATATCGCTCAGACACCACCTAGCCCGACACCTCAGGCGATTGGGGGCTGCAGGCTGAGCTGGTCGACCAAAGTCTTCCAGCTTACACCCCAGCT
>CAZWPI010000011.1:0-28370 GCA_964636055.1 uncultured Candidatus Bathyarchaeia archaeon | reverse complement strand
AAATGAATGTTCAAGCGGGTTGCTTTGGGACAAGCTCAGAGAGTGGGTGGAATAGATGCTTGAGGGGTTAGGTCTACTAGGTAACGTGATCATTCTTATTGCAGCGTTGGCGGCTTTGGACAAAGCCAGTGACGTAACCATCACTCACTCTATAAACGTGGCAAGCGTAACAGGATTAGGAAAAACAACCGTAGGCTTCATTCTAGTCGCGTTTTCCACGTCTCTGCCGGAACTTTTTGTCGCTGTTTTTTCGGTATTAAATCCAGAAGACGTGGGAGTGTCAATAGGAAACGTCTTGGGTTCTAACATAGTTAACATTTGCTTGATACTCGGCGTCTGTTTTCTTCTGATATCTTTGAAGTATCCAGAGAAATCGCGGGTTTTGCCCAAAATGGCTAAAGAGGAGTTAGGAAGCCTTTATTTTGGTCTTTTCATAGCTTCGATTGTCCCTTTGGCTCTTATTTACATCGGATACGCAAGCAGATTTATTGGGTTCGTACTTTTAGTAATCTTCATTTATTACATGTTCCAGCTTTCAAAGGCTCGAACTCCTGCTGAGCAGGCACCTTCAGGAACTGAAAAAAACAAATTTAGAAAATACGTCAGCCTTACCGTTCTTGGCGCTGCTGGAGTTGTCGTCAGCGCTTATTTTATAGTTGAATCAGCATCTTTCCTAGCGGCGAGCGTAGGCATACCGCCAGTCGTCATAGGCGCCACAGTTGTTGCTTTTGGGACAAGTGTGCCGGAGCTATCGACGAGTTTCGGCGCCGTCAAAAAAGGACATTTAGAGCTGGCTTTAGGGAATATCATCGGAAGTTGCTTCATGAATATCACCTTAATTCTCGGAATAACCTTGGTGGCATCAAGTCTAACCATTAACATGAGCGCTTTTTCCAACGTGGCTATTTTCTCGTTGATAACGAACCTTCTCTTATGGTACTTCCTGTCAAACGAAAGAATAGGTCGGCGAGAAGGAATGGTTTTGCTTTTCTTGTACGCTTTATTCATCGCGATTAGCCTTGGTTGGATACAAATCGCCCAGACTGCTTGAGTAGTTTTTCAGAAAGAAAAAGCCGAGCCCCCAACAAACCTGCAAAATCATGCTCTTTAACTAAAATAACGGGTTAAATTTCCATGTTTTTCGTTTTGCCGGGCTACGCAATCTTGCTAGTTCAGGTAGCGTTGTTCGCTAAATTCCTTTTTAACAGTAAATTTTAACTTCTAATCTTACGACATTATTACGAGTTTAAAATTCGGGATGGTTCAATTTGGATGCAGCTGTGATAGCTTTCCTTGTTGCGGGGGTAATCATCATACTCGGTTTCTTGGGAGAAGAGTTTTTCAAACGCACAAGCATCCCTGACTCTATCCTCTTGCTCTTGTTCGGGGTTCTGTTGGGTCCTATCTTTCATCTGTTCGCTCATGAAGAACTGCTTGCGATTACACCGTATTTTGCTGCCTTAGCGCTTATCATCATTCTTTTTGGCGGCGGGTTAAACATGAACATACACGAAGCTGTCAAGAACAGCCCAAGGGCTTTGATATTGGGGATTTCCGGTTGGATATTAAACGTGTTAGTCACAGCCGCTCTCGCAAAGGTGCTGCTCGGCTGGCGTCTTCTGAACGGGTTACTCTTAGGAAGCATAGTCGGCGGCGGCAGCTCAATAATAGTGATAGCTTTGATTAGAAAACTGAAAGTCACTGAAAAAATTGAGACCGTTCTCAGTCTTGAATCCATTTTGACCGATGTTTTGTGCACGGTGGGTGCATTTACGGCGATTAACATATTGCTTTCAGGCGAAGTAAGCTTAGGAGCTGCCTTAGGCTCTGTTGGCATAGCATTTGGAGTGGGCATTCTCGTGGGTTTAGCTTTTGGCGTTGCTTGGTTAGTTATTCTGGAAAGAATTAAAGGAAAGCCCAACGCATACATGCTGACCCTGGCTATGTTGTTTCTAACTTTTGTAGTGGCTACGAACCTAGGTGGAAATGGTGCACTTTCAGCTTTGTTTCTAGGCTTGATTATTGGCAACTCTCGACCTATTGCAAAACTTATGAAATTCAGAACAACCGTCTCTATTGACAAGGACGTGCGTGACTTTCATTGTCAAATAAGCTTTCTAATTCGTTCTTTCTTTTTTGTTTTTACAGGCCTTCTGTTTGGCCTTTCATCTTACTTTTCAGTGTTTTTCGGCTTATTCTTATCCGCCATTTTTCTCGGAATCCGTTTCATCGTGGTCAAAATGGCTACCGTGAAATCTGAATTACATGACCATGAAACTTTAATGACTATTATGTTTCCCCGCGGTTTGGCTGCAGCAGTATTAGCTTCAATACCCCTCACATCCGGCATTCCTGGCTCTGAAGTTTTCCCAGAAATCGCTTTCATAGTGATTCTAACCACGATTATAATCACCACTGTTGGAGTCGCCGTTATTAAGAAACGTAAAAAACCTTCATCCCCAACATATAGTTCAGAAACAAGTATACTGTACTGAAGCCTTGTTCGTAGCTCCAATCGAAAGTTAGTAACCAATAAATATGTCGCAGATGTTATTTTTGTTATTTCGGGAAGTGGAATGTAGTGCCGCAACGCGTCATCTGCCAGGGATGCAATCACGTACTATATGAAGGTCCAGACCTTAAGCCTCCCGACGAAATTATCCAACAGTATGATGGAAAATGCCCTAAATGCGGCAAGAAGCTGTCCTTGCTGCCCATCGACGTCGAAGTAAAACCCCTAAGATAAAAGTTGAAGTGAATAAGGCTGGAGAAGACTTCCGAAGTCAGGATGCGCTTATTCTCTTTTTCGCAATAAATCCAGTTTGAAATCACAGCTCAGAGAATCACGCAGATAAAGCTTACAGGCATCCTCTCAACAGAGTTATGCTGTCCCTGTCCAAAAACGAGTTTTTAACCGTGAAAAAATGCGGTATAGTTGGATGCCTTTTTGTAGAACATCAGAAGGTCGATTTTACCTTTTTGGCTAGACTCGAAAACTTTTGTTGAGAAAAAATTCCAAAGTTAAGCCCTTGGGTCATTGCGTGTGTAAAATCCGATAACCCTGTTTCGAAAAGGCGTTGAACAATTTTTGGAAAGCAATAAATAAACGGTAATTTGATATAAACAATTATTAACCACAAAGACAAATAAAAGACCTCATTAAAATGAAAAGATGGCTCAAATTAGGAGGAAGGATACACTGGCGAAGGAACGACTCATTAACGGTCTTAAAGCTTTTGGAAAACTACGCATCCAAACGAGCCATGCCTCAATAATCTGTTATTCAGCTTTACTTCTAATAATCTTCATTGCCTTCACAATTCGCGTTCTACCAATACGTTGGGAAATACCCTCAGGTACCCTGCGCCTTAATGAGTTTGACCCCTATTACCAATTCAGTCTGACAAGGTATATGGTGCAGAATGGTTTACTTTCACCTTATTGGCCAACACCATGGATAAACACGCAACAATGTTATCCTGGTGGACTAAACATGGCTCATTCGCTGACTTCCTTACCGATGACAGCGGCGGTAGCCTACGATATCATCTCTTGGTTAGGAGTTAACGTAGATTTAATGGCGTTTGTGTCGCTTATACCCGCAATTTTTGGTGCACTTGCTTGTCTCGTAATCTATTTCATCGGTAAAGACATGGGAGGAAAAGCTACTGGTTTGTTCGCAGCGCTTTTCTTAGCTTTAGCACCTTCTGTTATCCAAAGAACCTCTCTTGGATTTTTTGACACTGAAGTCGTAGGTGTAATAGGGCTCGTATTTTTTATTTTATTCTTCTTAAGAGCAATCGATGAAAACAGGGCTTTACGTTCATCGTTCATGTATTCTGTAGGAGCCGCGGGTGCATTAGCCTATTTCATTATGGGCTGGGGTGCCGCGTATTACATACTAGATTTGGCTGCACTTTTTGTTTTCGTTTTGATCCTGTTGAAAAGATACAATCAACGCTTGTTGTTTAGTTACAGCATCAGTTTTGGTTTGGCGCTTTTCATCGCGACAAAGATTCCAGATGTTTCACTACGCTATCTAACTGAAGGCACAATTTTACCAGTTGCAGGCGTGTTTATCTTGCTTTGTCTTTCAGAGCTTTTGCGCCATAACATATCTATGAGAACCAAAGTTTGGCTCACTGGTGCTTCGATAGCCGCATTAGTTGGAGGTTTTGTTGCTCTGTGGCAATTTGGTGACATGGCGAGTATGGCAGGAAAATTCTACACGGTGTTGGATCCGTTTATTCGCCAATCAGCTCCCATAATAGAGTCGGTAGCTGAGCATCGAATTTCAGCTTGGGGAAACATTTACGTTGAACTCGGTTTAGGAATATTATTTTTCCTCGCAGGTTTGTACTTCGCACTAAGGAACCCTACTAACAGGAACGTGTTCCTGTTGCTTTTTGGTGGAACATCACTTTATTTCGCGGCATCCATGGTGCGTTTGCTTGTTATTTTCGCGCCAGCATATAGCCTTCTGGCGGCTATGGGAATTCTTGGCATACTGAAGCCATTTCAAACATTGTTAAAAGAAGCACCACAAATCGCCATAAAATCAAAGCGCAAGATAGCACGCGTAAGCAAAGAATACAGCGGCATCGCGATTTTTCTGGTATTCATACTTCTAGTTACAAACCTTGCTTTTTCCCCTCAAAACGGCGGCATGCCACGAGTATATGGTCAAGCATACGCGCCTATTACAATTAGTGCGGCCAGTCTCCCAATAGTGCCTAATGAACCAGTACCAGAATGGCTGAACCTGCTGAGCTGGACCCAGAATAATCTTCAGTCAACAACTGTCGTATGTGCTTGGTGGGATTACGGGAATTGGCTAGGCTACATTGGCAACGTTACAACTTTGGCCGATAACACTACGGGGAATACCACGCAGATAGAGAACATAGGTTTCATTTTCATGGCGCCCGAAGACCAGGCAATGGAAATGCTAAAGCAGTACAACGCTAGCTACATACTTGTCTTCACCACTCTCGGCTTAGCAGCATCGTCCGATAAGACATATTATGTCGCTCAGCCTGCGGGTTTCGGTGATGAAGGAAAATGGCAGTGGATGGCTAGGATTTCAGGTGAAGCTAGCCAAAGATTCATCCAAGGGGGTTTCATCAGCGCAAATGCATCGTGGACTGACGAAAATGCTTTCGGCTCGGTGAGCAATCAGACTGGCACGTGGCAATGGAATGATATGGGCAAGAATTCGACAATATACAAACTGTTGAGTTGGGCAAAGCAACGCTGGGTAAACGTATCTGGAGGAGGCCAAGTTCAAGCAGACGAGCCGGGCGTGCAACCTACTTACTTTAAGGAAGCATATTTCGCCGGCGAGAACTTGAGTCCGATTGACGCTTCTTCGAGATACGGCGGTCTCATACCGATTGTGGCTCTATACAAGATTGACTGGGATAGCTACTACAACGCCACAGGTCAATCGTAAGGAAGCGAAAGCTTGTTTCCAAAAGTTCCCGACCAGCACAAGATAGGTAAGCCATTAGTTCCAAACGGGCTTGGCGTAATCTACGTCCTATTCACAACCATCTACCTTTTCTTGATCTATTTCTCCGGCATCTCCCCAGCCTCGAACGGTGTTTCCGCACCACTAACTTTGGCGGTGTGCATCTTATTCGGGGGCTTCATGGGCTTGCTGGATGACTGGATGGACCTGAAATGGCGATACAAGGCATTCATGCCTCTGATCGCGGCTTTGCCGCTCATATATTTCGCCATGGAGAACCCTTTGACGCGAACATCAATATCATTACCCCTCATAGGTATGATCCAGTTTGGCAGCGTATACTACTTCCTTATTATTCCATTAATCGTCATGATAGTCACCAACACCGTAAATCAGCTCGGCGGATTGAACGGTTTAGAAACCGTCTGTCCAGCCATAGTTGTAATCGGACTAATGATCTTGTCGCAATCATATGCCGCCTTGATGCTTGGACCCTTACTCCTCTGGCTTGCTCTCGCCGCCTTAAACGTTCAAGGCAAGATTTTCGTCGGCAACGCAGGTTCATTCGCGATAGGAATGACAGTAGCCTCGTTCGCGGTAATATCCGATTTAAAATTGAGCCTGCTGATTTCGATTCTTCCCTACATTTTTAATTCCTCGCTGATATTATTGACAATTTTCCTTACCAGAAAAAGAGCAAAAGTTACGTTTGACGGAAAAAAACTTGTGTCGGATCACCGACGAAGCTTGGTTACGCTGGTAACTTACCATCGACCCTTGACTGAACGCCAAGTGATGGCTATAATATCATTGCTCATAGCGGTTTTCGTCTCGGTTGCGGTGCTTATCGATCTGCTGGGGCTACTTCTAACTTAACCGTGGTGGCGACCGCAGTGTTGGCTACTCAAAAATGGTTACGCTAAAAACCTCTCAAGTTTCGTTAACCCAATAATTTCGTCGAAGCTTAAGCCCAAAGCGTCTAAAACCTGTTCAAAAGTGGACTGCAAATAGGCTACGTACTTATCAACATCAATCTCGTTATTTGTCGCCAACTCAACAGGCTTCACGTGAGGCTTTCTTATAGTTTTGACGAAACTAATTAGATCACCTGCTCTTATTTCAACTCCGCTTTCTTCCAGAATCTTGGCAGCTTTGACGTGTTGCGGCGTGGTTTTTGTGTAACGGTACAGGTCTTCTCCCAAGACCACGTGAAACGCAAGTGCGTTGAGGCTTTCCCATTCTCTTCGTTTCAGCCGCATATAGCGTTCACGGACAATGTCAGCAATGTCTCTCTTCGCCTTTTCGAAGTCCGCGGGATTTTTAACCTGTGCAAGCCTCTCTTTCATCTTGTTGAAGGCGTTTTTGATGAAAATAGGAATATGCTTCTTCTTGCCCGTTAACCCTTTGACGTCGACTGTCCCATCTTCTAGAACCCCCAGATAGTTCTTTTTGCGGGAGCTGAAAACCGCGTATCTATAGACCTTTTCCACGTCTATGCTCATTTTCAGTTCATGCTCAGTCCAACGCGTTAACTCTGCAATTTGCTCTCTAGAAGGATTTTTGAGGAAAAGGCTGTCGGTGTCTCCGTACAGCACTTGGATGCCTAACCCCTCGGCTCTGTTGAGTATTTGGGTTATGGAGTGCCTGCCGATGGCAGCTGTAGCTTCAGCCACTGGCGGGCAGTACAGGTCAAAGCTGGCGGCGCCGAACACGCCGTAGCTGGCGTTCAGAATCACTTTCAGCGCTCCTTGAGTGACGTTGTACCAGCTTCTCAGCTCAGTGGGCAAGGTTTTGTCTTTGGCTTTCAGCTTGTACCATCGCACGCGCAGGTCTCTCAATGAACCGATGAGCAGGCTTTCTAGGGCGCGTTTTCTGGTGCAGACCCAGTGGGGCGTGCCTGGCACTATGTTTTCTCGGCATTCTGGGTGTGGGCAGAGTATGGATTGGTAACCGAGGTTCCACACTTTTATTATGGACGGGTACAGGCTTGGGAAGTCCATCACTGCCACGTTGAAGTGGACTCCTGGAACGGGTTCGACGACTATGGCACCTTTGTATTTTTTGCCTTTTATGATGGCAGTGGTTGCGGTTTTGCCTTTCTTAGCCAATATGTCCTCAGAGTTTGGGATCAGCATGTTTCTTTTTCTGTGCTCGCGGTGCATGAAGTTGCGTATCCAGCGGCTTACTCCTTGGCGGCTGACGTCTTCCATGGGCATGCTGCTGATTCTAGCCAAGACCAAAATCAGTTTCATGGCTAACTCGTCTTCTGCGCTGGTTAGTTTGTAGGTGATTTCCGAATCGCGAAGGCAGTATCGCGCGAGTTCGGTGTAGTTTAGTTCTCCGAAGGTTTTTTTAAGCTGAATTTTTTCCATTCCGATGATGCCGCTGCCCACGTCGTCAAGTGTAACGTCGCGGTAACTGTTTTTGAAAGCGTAAATCTGGATTGCCCTGTTGAAGAAAAACTTGTACAGGTCAATGTGGACGCCGTATTTTAGCAGGCAGACCCGTTTGCCGGCTTCTATTGGGATTTCGTTTCTTCTGATTCCGAGGTTCAGCGCGCGGTGATTTAGGTAGCGCAGGTCGAAGTCGTCACCGTTGAACGTCAATATGAACGGGTAATCCCACAGCACTTCAAAAACCGCTCTAAGCAGCTCCGCTTCAGTTTCAAAGTACTCCAGCTTCACGTCTGCGGGCAGGTGTTCGTTTCCTTCGCGGACGCCTTCGCGTTTTAGAAGCATCACTTTTTTCTGGTTGTCCGAGCTGTACATGGATACGCAGATCACGGGGTACTCGGCTTTGCGTGGGTCTGGCACTCTCGTGGATATTGGCGCGTAAACCTCTATGTCTATGGCCGCTCTGCGGAACTTGGGTGCAGGGTACTCCAGCAGTCTTGCCCAGTTCTCGACGTACTGATGCTCTTCAGCAGTGTCTTCTTTGAAGATGGCTTTTATCTGCGCGATTGTTTCTTCGGATTCGCTTAGAGTTTTTGGGACGAGGCTGCCGTTTTTCACTTCATAAATCATTCCCGGCAGAAGTCCCCTGTCGTAAATGTAGGATTGGTAATACTTTATTCTTGACTCCCACACTTTGATGTCTTCAGGCTGGACTGGCGTGTCCGAAACGTCAGGAAAGTCTTCTGGGATAATGTCCCTTATGGTGCCTTGTGGGCGACCGCCGATGGCTAACGGGTCATCCGCCACGATTTTTGTCACCTGCACGTTTCTGTCAAGCAGCGCGTCAAACCTTTCTTCACGTTTGAAGCCGCAAAAACCTTCATGGTGCACTAGACGGTCGATTTTCTCCAAGTCATAAGGCGAAAGGTTGGTGAGGCAGTAGGGCTTGTGCCCTGTGTTGTCGTACCAGAAGTAGATTTCGCCGCTTGTCGGTTCGTACAGTTTGATAAGCGCTTTTCTTGAGCGCCCATCGTAGGTTGCGGAAACGAAGTAGGATGGCGGCAGGTTTTCAGGCGCCACTGGGGGAAAGGTGCGGCGTTTTTTCTTCTCTTTTTTTTCAGTCTCGGGGATGGCTTCGGTGGTGGGAGTCGCCTCTGATTTTTGCTCCTCTTCTTCCGAGTTTTTTTTCTGCGCTGGTGAGTATTCTAGTAAGCTTTTCTGTGCCATCCCGCTTTCTCGCCCTCAGCTACTTCTATAGGTGCCGCAGACTAAAATCTTTACTGACTGTTACGAAGCAGCTCTTGAAACTTTTGTTTTTCGTTTCTTTATGTACAGTAGAGCCACAGCTACAGCTGCGATACCTGCGACGCCTGCGACGAGGAGTCCTGTTGGAAAAGCACCTGGAAAATCGTTTTCCTTTACGGTTTCCAACATAATCGTGTCTGAATAACTATCGGAAACCAATCCAGCATCGTCCTTGAATTGAACGAACACTACTTTGGTTCCGTCGCCACTAATAGACGGACCACCCCAATCATCAGCGATGTTCAGGTTGAACGTTACCTGAGTCGGCGTGCTCCACCGCTCAGCCTTAACTGGAAAGATGACAAACGCGACCATAAGTAGCCCCAACGCGATCATCACGGAAACGGTTGATAACTTCCAAAACCTGTGGCGCATGTGGTCTATTTTCATTTGCATTCCCCGTTTGCTAAATTGTTTCCGCTGAATATCAGCTTTTCCCAATTGTTAGTTTAAATGTGGGAAGAAAACAGGTTGCTCCATCTTTAATTTTATTTAGAACCGCGTATATGCTTTTAGGGCTGTGCCACAAAATGCTGAAGGACGCCTGGACGGTTGCCATCGAAACCCTAAGCTGGATAGAACTGCAGAAGCTGAGCGAACGCTTAGCGTTGGCGCGGACGGTTAAGCAGCTGGGCATACGCGACCCTAACGCTGTCCGATACGCCTATGGACTGGTTGTGGAAACTGTCAGGCGCAAAAACCTGATAGACAAGTTCATCAACAGCGCGCTAAAACCCCGGGAAATCAGCGAGTTCAATATGGGCGTACAAGCGTTCCTGCGGCTTTATGTTTACCAAACCCGAATCGCAAAACGCTGGGCTGAAATCGACCTGAAAGAAGCGGAAAACATCGCCAAACTCTGCAGGGCGATTCTAGGCTGGAAAACACTGAGAGAGATTGAGCCGTTTCTGGGTTTTCTGCTCACACGCCAGCTAGACCCCATTCTAAAGGCAGCAAGCGACGAGGAAAAAGTAGGTCTCGAAACGTTCCACCCAACATGGTTCGTCAAGTACTGCTTCAACCTTCTCGGGCGAAACGAAGCCATAGCCTTCCTAGAAGCCGGCGTGAAGCCACCGCCCACCTGCATCAGGGTGAACACGCTTAAAGCGTCTGAAGAGGCGGTTCTGGAAAAAATCGCCGCGGAAGGAGTAAAACTAGAAAAAATTGAACCTTTAAAACACGCGTACAAAATCTTGGGCACCAAACAGCCCTTAACGAGTACGGTGAGTTTCAGCGAAGGCTTGTTCTACATCCAAGACAAAGCAAGCTGCTTCGCCGCGGAAGCTGCTGACCCGAAACCTGAGATGACGGTTTTGGATGTCTGTGCGGCTCCTGGTGCCAAAACCACGTACATAGGGCAGCTTATGCAGAACCAAGGCGTCATCTACTCGGTAGATTATTCTTTGCGGAGGATGCAGGCATGGAGAAGAGAAGTGTCACGCATGGGCGTGCTTATAGCGGCGCCAGTCATCGCGGACGCGTGCGTTTCCCTGCCCTTCGCCTTGGAAGCGGACTTGGTGGTTTTGGATCCGCCGTGCACGAGCACGGGCGTTTTTGCCAAGCAACCTTCTGCCAAGTGGCGGCTCACTCCGCGGTCGATTGACAGGATGGCTGAGATTCAGTGGCGGATGATCAACAACTGCGCCGAGAAAGTGAAAGCTGGCGGCGTTTTAATCTACTCCACCTGTAGCATCACGGTTGAAGAGAACGAGATGATTATAGAGCGCTTCTTGAAGCTGCATCCAGAATTCGCGCTGGCGGAGATAAACCCCAAGTTGGGCTTGCCAGGTCTAAGAGGATTGGACAAGTGCCAAAGGCTGTATCCGCACATTCACGAAAGCAACGGCTTCTTCATCGCGAAACTACTGAAACAACAGAAGACATAAAATTAGCAGAAAGCACGGTTCCAGATTAGTGCTTGCGTTTCTTGAAGTAGCTTGATAAACCTAACGATATCACAATTGTAATGAGCAGTGGCAAAACAGTCCATGATGGAAACTCTGAGATTGTTATTGAAACAGGTCTTATTAGTGGGTGATTGTCATGTTTCCTTTTGTTGGGTATAACCGAAAGGCCATTTGAGAAATGTCTTGATCCATGTGTCAATCGGGAAAGCTGAGGTGTTCCAGAGGCGGAACATTATGTTCCTTGGATAGAACTAATAGAAACGCCGTCAAGTAATAGTATATAGGAGGTTAGCTGATGGCTATAAATAGATTAACAACATTAAGTATAATTGTAGGCGTCATGTTGTTAATCTCATTGACAGCTGACTTTAAGGCTGTTAAATTGGCAAGTGCCAATACCTCATCTTCTTCACCTGCAACTTGGAACGAGCTTTTCGGAGGGCCCTCGAATTATGTAGTATCTTCGCTTGTTAACACTAGCGACGGGGGATACGCTATTGCAGGCAGCGTAAACAGTACTGCTGCGTTCATAATTAAAACGGATTCTAATGGCAATGTCCAGTGGAGCAAAACTTACGAGGGATTCGATTACGCCCACGCGTATTCTATGCTACAAACCAGTGACGGGGGCTATATTTTGGCTGGTGCCACAGGGGAGCCAAACGCTGCCAGCACGGCTACTTCTTCTGGGTTGTTAAAACCGATTCATCAGGCAATCAAGAATGGAGCAAAACATATGGCCAGCCAACAACCAGCGGAGTTTATTCGGTGATACAAACAAGCGATGGATATGCTCTTGTTGGTTCTATCGCCCAAGGCAATGAAAGCGACTGTGCAGTTTGGGTTGTTAAAATGGATTCCTACGGCAACATGGAATGGAACCAAACATACAGTGGGTCAGGATGGGCCTATGCATATTCAGTGGTTCAGGCCAGTGATGGAGGTTATGCGTTAGCTGGAACAACAAATCCTCACATGAGGCTCGCCGAGGATTTCTGGCTTGCCAAGACAGATGCCAAGGGAAGCATAGAATGGACTAAAACCTATAATAACTCAGGAGGTGCCGGAGCAAGTGCCATGGTCAGAACAAGCAACGGCGGCTATACTTTAGCCGGTTACATTGGCGGATTTGGACCCATGTGGATTTGGGTAGTTAACCTAGACTCAAATGGCAGCATGATATGGAACTCAACTTGGCCAGGAAATCCTCAACCAATGGGGGCAGATTGCCTCATACAGACAAATGATGGGGGCTGCGTAGTTACTGGGTACGCAAGTTCTCTGAGGGGATTTAATGGTTTACAAAGCTATCTTTTCATATTCAAGCTATCCCCGGACGGCAACCTGCAATGGGATCAGACGTACAGTACTTTAGACGACAGAAATTCGGCGCTTTATGCTGTTCAAACAAAAGATGACAGCTATGTACTGGCGGGAACAATGCTCTCCAACACAACAGGGCTCGAAACGATTTGGTTCGCAAAAGTTGACTCAACTGGCTCGTTAACTTTGCCGCTCTCAGACCAAACATTAACACTTCAACCAGCGCAGCCTGAGCCAGCAGCGACAGGACTACTGGATAAATCGGCAAAGTCTCAATCAACGGTGTTGCGAGCATGGTACGTCTGGGTAATAGCAGCCGCTTTATCCATTGGCATAATGTTAGCCGTTGGGATAGCTATCAAAAACAAGAACCATAATCACCGGGCGGCTTAGAGAGAGAAAGAGTATAGAAGTTAACGAAAGTTAGTTAGTGTGTGGGATTAAAATTTAATTTTTGGGTTTGGGATAATTTCTTTGTATAAGGGGGCTATAGACTGTCCCAAGCACTTAGCCCGCAGCAGTCCAAGCACAGGTTTAATCTATTTATAGAGGGGGTATAGACAAAAAATCACACAACAGTTCATCGTGTTATCCAAGTAAACATGGCTTGATGAGCAAGTCAGTGCTTGAACGTGCTATCCTTTTTGGGTTTTTTCTAGTTGGCACAGCATTTCAAACACCACTTTGGCAGCGGCAACCGCTGAAATCCCTTGGTCATAAACAGGCGCAATCTCCACGGCGTCAAACCCCACCACACGCTTATCGCACAAAGCACACAAAACATCCAACAGCGTGTGAGTTTCTAACCCCTCTGGCTCTGGATTCTGCACTGCAGGAGCAAAGGCAGGATCAAGAACGTCCATGTCTATCGTCAGATAAAGCCGCTCATACGGAGCAAGCTCATCCTTAAGCCTCTGGATGACTTGCGCTGCTCCCTCCTTCCTTATCTGCTGCGACGTGAAAAAGCCTATTCCAGCCTGGTCTGCGTAAGCCAATTCCTCTTTGGAAACAGCTCGTGTTCCCACTTCGACTATTTTTGCGGGCTTTACCTCTTCGTTTATCACACGCATGAAAGTTGTGTGCGAAAGCGTTAATCCCTGATACTCCTTGCGCACGTCAAGATGAGCATCAAAGCTGACCACAGCGGTTTCCCTGGCTTTAGCCCCTAACCCCTTCAAAATCCCCAAAGTTATCGTGTGTTCTCCGCCAATCGCAACAGGCATCTTTCCCACTGCTAAAACATCCGCGACCACAAGCTTCAGCATCTCAACTGTTCTCTTAGGGCTTGTGGACACATGCAAATCGCCCAAATCATGCAACGCCAAATCCTCAGCGTCTATTCCACTGCGTAAACTGTACGTTTCTATGTTCTGAGAAGCTTGCCGTATCGCGTTGGGTCCGAACCGTGCTCCTGTCCTGTACGTGCTTGTGACGTCGAATGGAACGCCGAAAACCACGTATTTCGCCTTTTCAAAGGGTTTCTGTATACCGCCGAAAACGTTTGATTGTGAAATGAACAGTTCCATGTTGCTCATCTTAGCTCAGTCCTTTTGTTAAACTGGTTATCGTTGGGTTGCTCTAAACTTTTTCGCTTCAAATCCATCATCCATTTTGCCCAGCTGAACATTAAATTTATTAATTCGGACCCAAGTGGCGAAGTCTCCCGCATCAACCTTCCCTCTTTTTTTAGCTCGGACACTACGAAGGAGGTGATGTAATTGGCAGATGTAACAGCAAAAGAATTTTGCGATTTAGTGCTGAAAGCTATAAAGAGTAGCCCAGAGATTGGAAGATGCGATATTACGGTGAAAGCGGTTAGCCAAGATGCTGTATGCAACGGCTGTTCTAACACTGTCACGCTTGAAGTGCAAATACTAATCAATGGTTTGATCACGGACCTAGACATTGAAGATGCTGGAGATGTGATGCTGCATTGTTGAACCTCGCCTCTATTTTTTTACCCACTCCTAACCAACATATATCGACCAACTCTTGTAGAAACGCGGCACAGACGGCACAAACGGCGCAGTAGCAAGGGGTCTTAGGCCGTTTTTGGCGTTGCAACCAAGACTATTCCAGAGCCCTGTAACAAGTGTAACACTTAGCCAATGCAGAGAAATTTGAAAATCGTGGAACAGATGAAACACTTGGAACACGTCTAACAATGCTCTCGGTTTTCCGTTGAAAAATTGGTGAGGGGAGTGCAGCCTTGAATGGAGAATAGCGACTTCAATTAAGCCCTCGCACCATGGTTCTTTTTTTCTTTTTGAGTTTTGTGAAGTAAACCATAAACCCTCCGCTAACGGTAGCAACTATTACTGCAACTATGACTATTGTTATTAACGCTGTTTTCGCCGTTGTTGCAATTGGAAGCCTACATCCATCTCCTACACTTGAGTCGGTGCAATTCACAGTCGACGGAAAGGAAAAGACTATACTCATAACGGGCTTCGCCCAGAAGAAGAGCGACCTGAAAATCAAGGAGCTTGACAGCGCTCTGGTATGGAAAGAAGGCACCACGATTCTCGGAAAAGTGTTCTTCTCAGCGGCTCACGGAAGCTCTGTTGCCGACTACCCATATCTGCTTGGAGCCGCGTACATAAAGGAGCCCCAACTGAGGGTTCACGACCCAGCAAGCTTGTGTGGAACATCAGCGGTCAGAGACATCAACAAAGTGGTTCTAACAACTTAAGGAGCTGATCTAAGTGGCGACCACGGAAAAGATTATGGGACAGACTAAAGACGGGCGCATCCTAGTTTACTGGGAGAACGCCGGCCCCGTCAGCTATGCCACCGGAGGCTTCAGCGTCACCATAGGCACCCTGAGGGAGGTCGAGGCAGTTGTGAACGTTGGCAACGTCGGTGGTTACAGAACCGAATCTGAAGAGGTAACGATTACAGACAACTCCATCAAAATCCCGGTTCATTACTACGGCTACGCTTGTCCTGGCGCTCCAGCCTGCGTCACTGGCTGGGAAGTCGAAACTGGAAGAAGCCTAAGCGGATACAAGTTCGGCGGAACATACAGTAAGTGGAGATGTCACCCGAAATAGCCCTATCTATAGTGTGACTTCCTACATCTACAATGATTTCAATAACTTATTAGTCTATATGGAATTATCCTCTATTAGATGAGAAAGATTTTTTGCGTTGAACTACAAGACTGCAAATGTAAAAAATCAACATCGATGCACAATTTAGCCTGATTTGGCACGCGCTTGCTAAAGTTAGTTGTGTTTGTACCAAACTACTGGGATGATTCAACCCATCTTTTCAAATGCTCGATTGGAATAATGTGAACGTCGTTTCTATATAGGTCATAGGTGGAATTTAGATCATTAAGGATGTCTGAAAATGAGGCTCTGCACACGTAGTCTCTTTCACTTCTTTTACAGATCATGAAATGCCTTTTCATTAAATCCTTCGAAACTCGGTCAGGCGTAGCCGCATCTAACATTTCCCCTTCTCTTTCGCTACATATACTGCATGAACAAGAAAGTGAAGGAACTTCATTCAATGCTATCGCAGCTTCAACTTTTCCAAGCTTAAATTTGATGCGCGGAATATAGTATTTCGGGACAGGTCCACCTGGAGGGCCTCCACTTGGAAACGCTTCCGGATCAGAGAACTCTTTGTAACAAAGGCCAAAACCAACTCCATTGAGCCCCGAGTAGCAAAGCAAAGAGGAAAAGAATGATCCATGAGTGTTTATTACGTTTCGACCATTTTGACTGAGTCTAATTACAAATTGCCGCAGTTTGTACAGCAAAGGCGATGGTTCTTCAGCCTCGTTGAAATCTTGAATCCATATCAGGAAACCTGCTATGTCCAAACCAGAAAAATCGTTGACTATCGTTGAAACGGCATTGTCACTCATCAGAACGCTCTTTGAAGTGCAGAGTAATATGTACAGTTCATGTGTTCCTTTTTGCTTAACGGCTTGCTTTGCCATCTCCAGTGATATTTTATACCAAGGATCTTCGATAGACGCAAAAAAGAAGTATGGTGCCACCAAGTAAGTAGGTGTGGGTTCAGGTTCAGAATCAAAGAATCTGGATAAGCCTTGCACGGCAGATGCAACCCTACCTTTTTGAGAGGCAATCACCCTTTGCACCAAATCGTACAGTGCCTGCTGAAAGGCACCACTCCTAGAGATAAAGTCATCGACTTGCAAATTGCGTCCTTGATTAATAACGAATCGAATGAATGGACCGTAACTGTCTATAAGCTTTTCCCAAGATGATTTAATCAAACCTTTTGTATCAAAGAAGTATGTGATAGGAGCAATTTGAAAAAAGTGCGTATCAGGAATTATGAAGAATGGCTTCTGCAGCGCTAGGGACAAGGCTGAAAATGCCGAGGCGAAATGTTCAAGAATATGAGCATTGATAAAAAAACCGTCATAACAATCGGTGAACTCAGAATAGTATTCTCTCTCGTTAGCAACATACCAGAGATAATTCTTAAAAGCGGGCGTCTGAAATGCCTTATGAACTGGATGAGGATTTGCTGCGGACTGTTGTTCGGCTGCAAATGCCCGTACGAGGGTTGAATAGTTTTTTTGCTTTCGTGAGGAAAGTTTGGCTGGGATCTTAACTGACGCTTGACCATCAGAGTCTATAGTTATTAACCCTATACCTAACTGCTTAAAGGTCTCCATGTTTATTGCATTTGTATGTTTTTTAAGAATGGCAACATAACTTTCGTCCGCAGCAAGTTGATAATTTAAAGCCTGCCTGATTGCTTGCTTCCATTTGCTTATTTTAACTTCTATAGCGATAATTTTATTCATTTCTTTTGATGTTAAGACTATGTCAATTCTTTTTGGTCCTAATTGTACGTCGCAAGCGACGGAATAGTTTTCTCCGAACAAATCCAGAACTGGAGCATATAGATCCGTTTCCTTAAGTGTCAAATTTGACCCCTGCCCAATTGTAGCTCATTATGTTTTTGAATGAACTTGTGTACACTCTTTGTGTAAGTTAATGTATCGTAAAAGAGCTTTAAAACAATAACGAGTGACGCGAAAGACACAACAATAACAAAGTTAGTCCAATACTGGTCAATAAATAACCAAAGAATGAAAACGCCGCAAACAGCTGCAGCAAAGAGAAAGTCATAAGCGCAATTGAAGCAATAAGAGACTATTTTTGTCAAAAGAACATCCATATCATTAAGTTCATTTATTCTCTTGACAAATGACTGTAGACTGTAACCGTGTGTACTTCGACCAATTATATTTTCAATTGATTCGTTCCTCCCGCCAAGCTCCCGCTCAGTTTCAATATCCTCAATAAGCTTGATTAACTGGGGTATTATTTCACCAGAAATCACAGTTCCTCTAACTGCCATTATGTCTTGTTGAAACTTGGTTTTGTCTTTGTCGGCTTTATCCACAAACTTCCAAAAGGCAGCTAGGAGCCCCGCTAATAAAGGGAGTAGCAAGGCGAGTAGTTGAAGGTAGTTTTCTGTCAAATATTTGCCTCAGATAGCACGGCGTACTTTGGGTATTTGGCGTAAACGTAATGGAGGATTTCGACTAGCGGTTTACCACCATAGATTGACTTATAGTTTGCAATTTTCTTTATTAAATCTGCAGGCATTTCTTTTACAATTCTTTCAACTTTAGCTATCCCATTAGGTGTTAGTTTGTAAATTGTATCCGCATCGTATGGTTCATCAAACTCGGCCAACATATCGTCTTCTGACTTTAAACTGGATTTTGCGTCTTCTTCAATTACACCCAGTTCCTTTAAGGCTTCAATTGTATCAAAGACTTCAGGGTCGAATGGCCCAAATTTATAAGGCCTAAAACTTGATGGCTTTTCCTTCTTAGATTCTAATCCTGCCTCTTTTAGAAGCAGAAAAACAATTTTCATTAGTCTCGTTCTACCAACAATGGGTTCGCCAATGTTCCCCGTTTTTCCAGGAAGATAAAGCAAAATTGCTATGAGCTCAGGTTTGGATAATCTCATCATAAAATCTCCCTTTCTTTTAAGTTAGATTTTAAATTTGCGTACTTGAAGAAATACAAGAACTGTCCTCATTTAAATATCGATTCGTCTCGTAATTTAAGCATATTCCTGATTAGACTATTAAAAACCTCGGAGAGTAGGATGAAAGTGATTTTTACCCCAAATAAGGCAACGCCACTCTGAACCAGAAGCGCGCGTTTGTAGCCCTTAGGTTCTCATATTTTTGAAAGAATTTCATCCACAAGTTCTCCCTCTTTGTGACCTTGGGAATCTTCCACAATTTTAAGGAGCTGCTTATTCAAGTTCCTCAGGTAGGAGTATTCCTCTAACACAGCTTTGATTAGATTTTCTGGAGAAGGCAGCCTGTTTCTTCGGACTAGTCTTCGGAGGTCGTCCCAATCATAGTTTTCATTTTCAATTTTTTCAAATAGTGCTTCTGGATTGAAGGGATCTTTTGCATTCCAGCATTTTATTACTGCCAGTTTCTTCACCGTATCTCGGTCATAGTGCCGGTTTGTAAAAAGGTATAGGTCGTATAGGTCTCTGCTGCGAATTCTTTGGAATGCTGCTCTGATTTTCTCTGCAAGTACCTCTTCTCTATGCATACAGTTAATCGAAAAATTATTAAATTCGCAGAATTTGAGGTACATTTCATCAGACAAGGGAAGCTTGGATAGAGGCATTACTGGTTTTTCTCGATAGCTCACTTGCAGCTGGAATTGAGACTCTGGGTTCCATGCGTGTGAGTATTTGATGACTGCCAGATAAGATTCTGCAGTAACGTTCTCATCAAGAATTTTGAAGTTTAGACCGAGAACACTTTTGTTATGTAGTAATTGTTTTAGTTCTTTTTGGAGATCACCTAATTCGATGGCTACATTTGTGAAATCGAGGTCCATAGAGAATCGGCCAGTTTTTCCCAAATAAATCTTCTTCAGACAAGTTCCGCCTTTGAATGCTAGTTGCTGCAGAAGGCTATTTGATAGAATCTGTAACACGTAAGTAAGAACAATATCTCTCTCCGCTTCACGTTCGTCTACACCGCTTGATCTAGCATAGAATGTAACATACTTTTGATGTAGCATCAGGAATTCACCTTATCTCGATTTCACTTAATAGCTGTGACTTTGGAATATTGCAAATTATCCTCCAATCTTTGAAGAACTTGCCTGTTTTTGGCCTTAGATGATCGATATGTATCACTGCTTTTCCAACATTCGAGAGCAGTGTATTTCTAAGATTGTGTGTCAATGGCTCGACTAAGTTTTCTTTTGCCAAAAAGTCAATTATAAACCCCATTCTTTGAATCAACGCGTGAGAACCCATCCTCATTGCATACTCGACAAGTTTTTCCTTGTCGATTCTCTTCCAGCCCTGCCAAGTTATTCTTGAAAGTTCCTCTGGCCCTCCAGCATATTTGGGCTTGTCAAACGAATCTACCAAAGATTTCTCCGGTTCGGCTATATTCACCTCAGCACCGAATATGCTTGCTTGCGTATACCCGAAAAACTTCCGCATGGATAGTGTGACAAATTTGAAAGTGCTACTAGTCCATTCAAAATCCGGTTTCTTTTTAGTGGTTGCTATGAACAATGTGGAGGGGATCTGTGTTGTGAATCCGTAGTGGCTGTTAGAAGTGTAGTAACTAAAATAATAAGGTTCTACAAGGGCGCTTGCTATGGCAAAAGAGTTGGCTGGGGGGATTCTCTCTGGATAGCCATAACTTAGAGGTATAAACTGGTAAAGTCCACGGCTAATTCGCTCTAACCAACGCTTACGCTGGAGGTTATGAAGTAGGAAATGTGCATAATTGACTGAACAATGAAGGGATTCCTTCACGTCCGAAGCTCTGATTGTGGTTTTATTTTCAGATTCCCATTTTGCAACCAGTTTTGCTTCTTCAGGAGACAGCTGTTGCTCCTGTTGCAACTTCTGACGGTATATATCGTGAAACTTATTATATTGAATACCAATCTGTTTGTAGGTAAGCAACTTCACTGGGAGTTTTTCTAGAGCTTTCCTTGCAGAGGTTGTTACCTTGGGGCCTATCACTATTAGTTCAAATTTTTTAGACAGGGGCTCCATATTTGAGATAGCTGCATAAATATTAAGTACTTGACTAAGTTTGTTGCGCCCTATTTTCTGAGCTGAAACCTCCACGAACATATCAGTTCCATCTTTCTTTTTGAATTGAAAGTCAACTCCAATATGCCCTGGTAAGAGCGCGTTTGTAGCCACCAGTATGTCATCCTTGAATAGCTTCGGAATTTCTCGTGAAACATAGGCCTCTAAGTCGCGCTCCAATTTAATCACGTGATTAAAAGTTCTCAAGCTAGTTATTATATTTTTTTCTTTTTTCCTTAGTATTTACATTACATTTACTAAGTTGTTAAGAAAAAAGTATAATGAGTTGACGGAAGATCATGATGCCAGTAGCGCGCGCGAAAAAATAAGGCTATCGGCACGCATCACTGCTCATTACACGATTAAAGATTAGACTCTTGACAGAGCTTTTATTTTTAAAAGTCGTTATAACAATAGAGGGCAGTATTGATTAGAGGACCTGCTGATGCAGGAATACACTGTTGCTTGGACTAAGAAAATAAGCTTGAACAATTCAAGGGATCCCCTAGGACTTAGACCATTAAAAAAGCTAGAAGATTACTATCTTCCAGGCATAACGACCCAGACACACAGGTTGAGGTACTATTCCTTTCTAGCATGGGCTTACAAAAAAATGAGGGATAACAAAATTGACCCTCGAAGACTACTTTCAATGGAGAAAATAGTAACACTGATAACCCAGCACAATCATCAAGATAATCTCAGTGTACCCTATGGTACTCGAAATACTATGAGTGCTTCTGATTTTTTACACAGAAGCGCAAACAAAAGGTCAATTGAAATAGATCGTTATACAAGCTTTGGATACGGTGGCAACAACAAAATAGGCTATGGTACCTATTATTATCGAAACTCGCTTGCGGTTCTTCGGATAGCTTGGACTGATGATCAAGGTAGGATAGTTCTTTCAGAAGTTGGGGAGGCTATAGCAAATCTATTAGAAAATTTTCAATTTAAAGATCGAATGTTATCAGATAAAATATTGAAGAAAAGACTCGTCGACTTACATGATTTCTGTCTCTGCACAAATGCAATAACCAAAGATGAGGCAGAAGCATGGAAAAGAGTGTTTTTCGGCTTTACTAACGTTGACCGGGGTCAGCTTAGTTTTCACAAGGAGAAACTGATAGAATTCCAAAGAGGAAAATTACCCTTTTTCCAACAACCAAGAGATTGGTATACAGTCGGCAAAAATACATTAGATGACATTGGTTCGCAAGCCGAATTGCAAGTAAAAACCGTTGGTAGGCGTGGCACGCTTTTGATGATTATGAAAGTAATTGAAAATTCCGAACCAGTCATCTCTGAATTAGATCAACACATTCGTGATGCATTATATTTTAGGCAATTCCTTGATCACAATAATAAAGTGAACTTAATCGATTTTGGCAAGTTAGAGAGCCTCAGAGTATTATGGGAGGTTTACGTGCACAATTTGTACTTTACTTCAGTTTTAGAAGCAACATTCTCTATCTTGCTAGAAATACTGCAAAAAAAGCCGTTAGGGGCTTCATTGAAAGATGTTCTTTCCGCCTTGGAGATGCCTTTGATACACAAAGAAATCGCAAAGGCGGGCTACAAGGCCTCGACCATTGAAGAGTTGCTAAAACAGATAAATAACAAATTTCCTGTCAAAACAACCCTAAATGACGAACCAAACGAAAGAGCATGCTTTGTTAATTCTATTCAAGCTGAGACATGGGAGGAAACGCTTGCTAATCTTCTGATTCTCTTATGTTTCCTTAGGCACCGATGTTCAGTCTTCTCGAAAGCGCAGCTTGAAATCCTTAATTATTCTGAAGTAGAGCTTCAGTCATTTGCACCAACGCAATTTTATGAGAGCGTTCTGAAAGGAGACATTGAAAAATTTGTGGGAAAACTGCTAGAACTTCTGGCTAGCAGACATAGGTTCATTGCATCAATGAAATATCGAGCTGGGACTAGATTTTGGCTTTTTACAGAAGAAGATGGAATCCTGTTTCACTATGGAAAAGAATATTATTTTAGTTCGTATCCCGAGTCAAAATGGAGAAATGTTGCAGAACTTCTATTGGACATGGGCCTGATTGAAAGAATAGGAACGATTTTGAAGGTTACTAGGACGGGAAAGACATGGTTGCAGAGAATCAAATAGACTTGCTCAAAGAATTCGCTGCGATCAGAAATTGCCAATTGATAAGTCTCAGTACTTATTCGTTCGATCCAATTTTTTTTGATCATATGGTCCTCAGTCAGTTAAGAAAAGGCAACCCAAATGCAAAAATAGTTGTTCTTGTTGATTCGAATCATTTTGACGCGGAAAATTGTACTGAACTAACCGGGGCAGACTATAGAGTATTAACGCTTCCTTCAGTTTTCCATCCAAAAATGTTCATATTTTGTGGCAAAAGCACAAGTTCGATTATTGGAAGCCACAACATTACTCTCACTGGTTTCACACACTCACTTGAGATATCGTGTAAACTTGACCATCCTGCTGTAACATTTCAGTGTTTGAATTGTGTGAAAGATCTCTTGTCACTTTTTCTTGACTCCGAAGATCAAACGTTACTAGATATAGAAGAACAAAAACTAAAGATTAAGCCAGATGTGTGTGGCGAGCTATATATTCTCAGCAATCTGAAAACAAGTATATTAGATCAAGTGATCGCTATCATTAGAGGATGTCACTTTAAAGTCAAAGAGATTAAGGTAATTTCTCCATTCTTTTCACGCGTAGATGAAATTGTCAGCAAAATGAAATCCGAAATAAAACCCAAACGCATTACTCTCTGCGTACAAAAGAATAATCATACTTTGGATCCAGAACAAATTGATGGTCTAACTTATATTTCAGTTCTAGAAGTACGAACAAAAATGCGAAGGCGAATTCATTCAAAAATCATTTTATTCAAAGGCCAAAAAGATCATTTTGCGCTAGTTGGAAGTCCGAATTTTACTGGTCCCGGACTCAACGAAGCATTTCAAGTGGGCAAATCAAATTTTGAGACAGCCATCCTTCTCAAAGGAGAGAGGGTGTCAAAATTGCTTTCAGATCTCACCTATGCAAAGATAACTAAGGAAGAAATCAAGGCATCGAGAGTTCCATGGAAATTCGAGACAGGCAAATTGTTTTCATGCCAAATAATCTCTGCGAATTATGACGTTTTTGAAGGCCTCCGCATAGAATTGACAAGTCAAAGATTTAAACAGACATCGTACGTCAAAATTCAATCTCTGGATAGGAAGACTATTGAAACACACAAAGTTGACATTGATTCCAAACAAACGAGAATTGTTATTCATCCAACAAAAAGAATAGCGGCGGGTGCTACATTATGGCTTTGCTCTGAAAACCAGAATCAGATTTCCAACAAGGTTTGCGTAAACGTATTCACCAACCTCCGAAGGATAACTTCAATGTCAAAGGCAGAATGGCTCGAAAACATGTTTGCTAATGTTTCAAACTCAAATACAATAGGCGATCTTTGGAGGCTACTGCCACTTTTTTTAACCTCTGATGAGTTATCAGTTGTTGAGAAAGGGCAAAGCGAAAGCCGTAAGGGGGAATATGGTTATCCAAGCCGTCTGAAGGCAGGGACTATGACTTCCAGCGAGATTATAGCATTCTTAGAGGATTATTTTCGATCAAATCGCTTGAAAGATTATGAGATTGGTTACATCGATCATGCATCATTAACAATCTCGCTCCAGAATAAAACTTCTATTGGCGACCGCATCGAAAAGTTGATATTAAAATTTGCTCGATACTTTGAACAAAAAAGACTTCAGACCGATACCAATCCAGATGAATACACGCTTTATGTTCTCTTCACCACAAAACTCTGTGAGATTCTTTGCCGGACATTTGAGCTTTACGAATTATTTGACAGTTTGCTATCCAATTCGATATCCCAGTTTGAAAAATTGTACGAGACATACGGAATGGCCAGAGGTGACAGTTCACGCCTACTTGCTCTTCTTATTTTTGCAAAATCTGAATATGACTGCCGAACAAAAACTAGCATAATTGAGAATGTAGCCAATAGGAGTAATGTAATTCCGTCCAGCATCGCAGATATCGAAAATGTAACACTGAAAGCACGTAAGTGCTTGCTAGAAACTGTCAAGAGATTGGCATTTACGCTTACTGATGAAAAGGCCTTCTTAGATTTCGCCGAAGAAATTATCATTTCAAGACTTCAGCGCAGAATAAATCCATGGAAATTCTTTGTTAAAGACGAAAATGTCACCTGTCTTCTAGCAGAGTATTTTAGATCCTTGATTCCTGAATGCAAGAATATTCCAATTGACACTTTTATGAAGGCAGCCATTGGTGACGAAATGGCAATCTCAAATTTATACAGAATAGATTGCTATCCAGTAGTCGGAAGTGACCAGATGCCGATTTTCACGACTGATGTCACCCCAGAAGAAATAGTTGATAATACTGTTCGTATTTTATTACCTCAATTTCATTTGCTAGGCAAATCTGGCTCTTCTGGAGAAAAAACTGCTCAAGTACAGCTCTTAAAGCAGCTTATTATTGATGATGTGCGGGAAGAATTGCTGACTGTGGCATCAAGATCTGGTTGCCAATTTATTCCAGGAAGGATACTAGCAAAGATGAAACCCTGAAATTTGAAACTAAGATAGCTAGCAATTATGAATTAGGTACCAAGCTTTTTGTTTGCCAATTCCAAGTTTTTCTAACGGTATCTTGCACTTGATCCTTGCACCTTCAAGTTTGGGAATGAGGTACTTTCTGTAGTTCTTGCCTGCATGGAAGAATACTGTGTCAAGTGTCTTTAGGTCAAGGTTGTCGGTCATCTGTTTGAATACTTTCTCTGACCAAGCCTTCACTTCTTCGGAGTTCAAATCGTTAAGCGTCACGTTATAAGGATCAATGATGTCAGTAGGCAAAACCAATCCATACTTTGCACTCAAGATGGCTACGCGACTATAGTTTGCAGTGCAATACTTGTAGGCTTTTCGGAACAGGTCTGAGGCTGAATACATTTCCGATGCTTTGCACCGGTAAGTCTTCTTAGCTTTTGTGCAAGAGATTAAGCCCAGACTTTTCAATCCGATCTCTTCCAGATTACAGTGTTTTCTTTGAAGGTTACACTTTTAGTCTTTTCACATAGGTCTTCAACCGGGCAGTGGTAGCATTTTCTTCCGCTGCAAAGCTTTGAGCCTATCGTCCAGATTGGCTCGTCGAGTTTCCAAGGGGCAGTGTCCAGTTTCTTTGCAGAATTTCTCCAAGCTTCTTCTATGTAATCTCTCAAGGGCTTATCTTGAGCGCATCCAATGAATTGGGCACTCAGCAGCTTTAAGACTCCTGTGTAAATCGTAAATCTAGCAACTTGTTTGTCAACTGGAATATCAAGCTCATTCAGGTTTCGAAGTTTGAAAAGTCCTTTTTCACCCATAACCCTGATGTAAAAATTTGAGAGTTTAGGTCCGCGTAAAGAAGGGAAATCCTGCAATCTTCTTTTCACAGTAGCTATTTCTTGTGGATCTTTGGTTATGTTTCTCGGGTCCCCATCGTATTTATCAATTAGAACTTTTGATATTCCTCGCCAAATTCTTGCGGCATTTGAATAGAATCTAGCTCCTAAATGTCGGACAAAGGTCTCCACACTTTTTGGGCTCGCTTTAAGAATCTTAGCTGGCGTAAACCTCTCAGGGTGAAGCTCATATGCGCCTCTAGAATTCTTCCACAACTTTTCCGCATTAGTCATGTAGTCAATAGATATTACGTAGGCCAAGTATAGGGCCTGTTCTTTTGTCCCTTCTTTCACGTTTCTGGGTAAAATGTATTCAGGCATCGAGTAATCAGCAAAAAGTCCTTTGCGTTCATAGAATTTATCTAGTAAGCGTTCTCCAATTTTGAATGCTTTGGTATCGTCGATAGAAAAATTGACTTGATACGTTTTCTTCATACTTTCATCGCTTTCTGCAGATTATTCTAGGAGCGCTAGGTCGTTATGATTTCGGAAATGCCTTCTCTTTTCTCAACTTTGAGAACGTGATCAGCGAAACTCTCGAGTTCTCTTTCGTGTGAGACCATTATGACTTGTGGACAGTTCAGCTCAGTGAGGATATCTCTGATCTTGAATAGCTGTTCTTTGCTGAATCCATCAGTTGGTTCATCCAAAATCAGCAGGTTTGATTTGATTCCCGCAGAGGTTTTTTGGACAATGGTGTTAAGGGCAAGTCTGTAAGCCAAGGCTAAACTGGTCTTCTCTCCACCGCTTAGATAATTGTAGTCTTGTTCGTATCCGTCCTGTTCGACTATTGGAGTGAAATCCTCATCGATTCTTGATTCTTTTGTTGGGTCTTCAACAAGCATGCTCCACCATTTTTGGAAGTTCTGGTTAAATTCTTGATTGATGCTGAGCATAACGTGTTTTTCAATGGTGTCAAGAGTTGGAATTAGAAAGTCGTCAAACCACATGTTGTATTCTTTCAGTTTGTCAGCAAGTTTTCTTTCTTTTTCTTTTGTTTCAATTTGAGTTTGCAGTTCATCTACTTCCTTTTTCAACATGTTCATTGTTGCTTGTGCTGTGGAAATTCCCTTTCCAACAGCCTTCAGCTCTGACTGAATCCTGTCTTGCTCATTGTTAAGGGTCGTGACTTCTCCTGAAACTTTGTTGAATTCTTCCACTTCTTGCTGGGCTTTGCCAAGTTTTCCTGCTGCCTCTTCAACTTGCTCTGTTAGCACTTTGATCCTTTCACGAGCTTTCTCTATTCTTTCATTGTGTTTCTCCACTTGTGTTTTCAGATTCTGTAGAGTAACCTGAGTTTTCTCATACTCTCGCAGAGAATCTTGTAGTTCTTCTGTTTCAGCGATCTGCTTTTCGTAGTTGCTGACTTCGTCGGATGCTCTGTTTTTCTCTTCCGTCTTCAGTCTGATTTTCTCTTCAAATTCCTTTGGATCTGCAGGCCTGTCACATGTGGGGCAGGTACCGTTCTTCTCAACGGACTCGTAATCTGAGATTTTCGTTTCTATTCTTGTTTCTACCTTTCTAAACTGATTTGTTTTCCTTCTTAGTTCCTCTAGCCATTCTTTGAGTTCTTGCCCTGTTTTTGTAGTAGGCCTTTTGGTCTGTTCGAACTCTTCAACTTTAGGCTTTAGTTTCTCTTCTATCTCCTTGGAGAGTCCGTCTGCTTCTTTTTGAAGGTCAATGACCTCCTGCTTTTTGTCTTTGATCTGACCTTCAAGTAAAGGTATCTCCAACAGCTTTTCCCAAATCGTCTTTCGTTTTCTGTAATGCGGAAATCCCTTCCTTCAACTTCGCTGATTTTGTTTCCAGCTCTCCTTCTTTTTTGATCAAGTTTGTCAGCTGGCTCTCACACGTTCCAATTTCGGCTTTTTTCTTACTGCAGTTTTCAAGGTCGCTTTCAAGATCTGAAGCATGCGAGGATAGTCTGATGTGTTTTTCTCTTACCAACTTTGCTAAGAGTGAAGAATTGTCTATTGCAATCCGGTAATCTTCGATTCTGAATGCCTTTCGAAGAGTTTGAAGCCTGGAGTCTGGTCTCATCCAAAGGATTGCTTTCATTTCTTCTTGCGGAGTGAAAATGGCGTATCTGTAGATGACACTTTGAGCTTTCGGATCGGATGGTTCGTTAAAATTGAGTATCTCCAAAACTTTTTCTTTGATTTCGGAGGCTGATAGGTCAAGCACACCTTCTTGCGTTTTAAAACTACAATCTGCTTGGTGGACCCCTTTGCCTTTTCTTTCCAGGCTGCGGCATACTTCATATTCTTTCCCTTCTATCTCAAAGCTTAGCTTCACTGATCCTTTCTTTGCTCCAGCCTTTAGAAGGGCACCGCCCTTTTCTGAGCCTAAACCGAAAAGAGCGAATTCTATTGCCATGAGAATTG
>CAZWPI010000010.1:0-28851 GCA_964636055.1 uncultured Candidatus Bathyarchaeia archaeon | reverse complement strand
TTTTAATTTTATTGTCTTCCCAACAAAGTCTATGGGGTTTTCACACGGTCTCTGTCCCTAAATTAATTAATGCAGTTGAGGTCTCGTATCAAATGAGTACGTCCAAGCTCAGGAGGTGAGTCCTAGCGGGACAAGATGAACACGAGACCCTAGAAGCCCTCTTCAGAAACGTGGACTTAAGCTTTGCTAAACGCGTTCTGAGAGGCTGCTTCCACAATCATGGACCAGGCAGACATCCCAGAAACCCATTAGGCCTTTTCAGAACCTTCATAATCATGAAGATGAAGGGCGTTCGCAGCCTAAGAGAAATGACCCGACTACTTGACGCTGATTTGCGACTTAGAAAACTTTGCTTGATAAAGAAAAAGGAAGCAGCCTATCCTAGAAGCGTTCTAAGCAGGTTCAGCGGAAAGGTTGGAGAAGACAAACTTACCCAAATAATAGAGGAGAAGGTTGTTGGGCTCTTGAAACAGAACGGCGCGAAAGAAGTTGATGCTGTTTTTGACGCTTCTTTCATTAAGGCTTGGAGCACACATCATCCCATAGACAACCAGAAAGGCTACTCTGACATTGAAGCAAGAGTGGGAAGAGCAGGCAAAACATTTGGATTAGGCTACAAGCTGCACCTTTCCATCGATTCTGAAACTATGCTTCCTTTGACATGCACCTTTGCTTCCGCCAACCAGAATGAGCAGAAACACTCGCTGAAGATGCTGGAAAAGACGAAGGATATTCTGAAGCGATCTGCGGCCAGATTGAGACGTGTGATAGCTGACAGCCAATACAGTGACGGCAAACTCGGAAACGCAGGTGAAGAAGCAGTGATTCCGTATCGGGCAAACCAGAAGCGCGAGGTTAAGGGCTTGCTGAGGGTGGATCGGAAGTTTCGAGCCTATGGGCCTGAAGACCAGAAAAGAGAGTATCACAAGAGACCGCGAATTGAAGCGGTTTACAGTTTCCTGAAGACGCAGTATAGCTTGGCTGCAAACAAAGTTAGAGGCTTAGCAAACGTGGCTTCTTATGCGCTTTACAGTTTGTTGTGCTTGGTTCTGAATAGAGAAGCCGCACAAAACATCAAAAGACCAGACAAAGCCATCTCACCAACCTACTTCAACACATAATATCGGGACAAGGCAGCGTGCATGTTAATAAATTTAATCCTTCAAAACTCAATATGACGCGCCCTCATAACATAAAATACGGAGTATATTCAATACAAATGAATAGTCGTAGTAAATAGAAAAATTAGGAGTGTTAAAGTTTCTATTTTGGAGGCAACGCGCTTTTTGCCCGAAGCACAGAGCCTTTCAAATCAATTCTTTGAGAATACATGTGAGAACAGCAACCGCAAGTATTATTTCGCGCGCTCAGCGTAATATTTTTCTAATCAATGGCGTTCGCCACATATAATGCCTGCCAGTGGAATCCATGCAGGACACACGTAAGAGCAGATTCCACATGCTATGCAGTCTTTAATCCATAGCTTTTTTGCTTTCTCCATGTCGCCTTTGTTTATAGCATTGTAAATCAGTATTGGGTGCAGTCTCACCGGACAAGATTGGATACATGTGGAGCAGTGTATGCAGGCGGTTGTTTGTTTTGTAGGTTTGTATTTGCTTTGAGCGAACACTATGATGCTTGAAGTTCGCTTTGTCACTGGGGTTTCACTTGTTGGAAGAGCATGCCCCATCATTACGCCACCTATTACTACTTGGCGAATATCGTTCAGGTCTACATTGTTCTGGCTGAGGATGGTGTTTACTAGAGTGCCTATTTTTACTAGCAGGTTCTTTGGTTGTGGTACATCTCCGTTTAGTGTTGTGACTCGTGATATGAGGGGTTCTCCCTCGAAGACAGCTTTTGCAACAGCGTTGATGGTTGCGACGTTGTGTACTATAACGCCCCTCTCGTAAGAACGCTTATCAGGATGAGCCTCCCAGCCAAATAGCACCTTTTGAAGTTGCGCCGAATCTCCATCGTGATACGTAAAATGCCCTGTAACAATTCTAGTGTTTGGTTCTCCGGAAAATACTTCCTTTAACTTCGCGACAGCTTCAATCTTGTTGCTCTCTGTGGCTATTATGACTTTTGGAGAACCTAAGATTTTACGTATTACTCTAACGCCTTGCAGGATGTTGGAAGTTTTTTCTATAATCAGTCTTTCATCGGAAGTGTCATAGGGCTCGCCTTCCATTGCGTTTACAACGAGATATTTTATCGGCTTATCTGAAGGTGGAGAAAGTTTGATGTGTGTTGGAAAGCCTGCTCCGCCTAGCCCGATTATTCCTGCTTCGCGTATCCTCTTGATAAGCACGTCGTTAGGTGTGCTGTTTAATTCTGATTCTGGTATCGGCGGGAGGGTTTTGTCTTTGGTCTTTTTTCCGTCGTTCTCGATGTATATGGCTTCGGAGCATTCTTCATAACAGTGGTTGTATATATCACCTATTTTTACAACTTTGCCTGAAATTGGGCTGTGGACAGGGGCGCTGATTTTTTCTTTGGAGTCTGCTATTTTCTGTCCGATTGCTACGGTATCGCCAACAGAAACTGCGGGGATGTTTGGAGCTCCAGTGTGTTGATAGGTTAAGATTATTGCGATTTTTGGGTCTGGGAAGACTTCGATCGGAGCTTTCCTTGCTTGGTCTTTGTGTTCTTTTATTTTTACAAAGGTCATTTTGTTCATCTCCCAAAAGATTTGTGGATTCCTACACGGTCTAACAGTGGTACGGTAAGGTTCATGATTATCAATGCCAGCAGCGAGCCTCCAAAGAAGTTCATGTATGTCTGTATGAGCACTGTTAGTATAGCTAAGCCGACGCCGAATATGACTTGGCCGGTCCCTGTTAACGGTGTTGTTGCGGGGTCAGTAGCCATAAAGAAACCTAAGAATATCGAGCTTCCTATAAACACTTCGAAAAGTATGCGTACCCATGCGTCTCCACCGTAAATACCAGTCATCAATAAGGACATGATGATTATGCTGATAAAGTAAGTCAATGTGATTTTCCATTTTATGTAGTTGCGGGCAACGATGAACAGAGCAATACCGACTATAATGACGGCTATGCTTGAAGCGCCGCCGGTCCATCCGTGGAACTTCTCTACTATCATCAGCCAGTTAACGTCTGGAGTCGCACCAACAATAGCAGGATTTGCGTAGCAACTTTGCAAGTATGAGGTGAATGAAGCAGCGCCGTTGTGGCCTATTGGAGCCAATCCTCCTCCTATAGGACCAGCAAGCAAAGGTACTCCGAGACCGCCAGAAGTCAATGCCGCGAAGTGGTCTTTGGCGAGAAGAATAGAGGTTATGGAAGGTAGCAAAACTAATAACTTAGCAGTTGCCGCCGGGTTCACGTACTTTCTGCCAGCTAAACCTTGAAGTTTCTTGAATACAACAAGTCCAATCACAGAAATGAATGCAACATAGATGAATGCGGTGGGTGCGGTTAATGAATCTGTGGGCATTACGTCGGTTGCCTGAGCCATCGAGGGAACTCCAAGCGAGTATGAAAGGGTAACAATCAAGCCGAATACTGCAGCTGATGCCGTATTTAATTCGCTATCAGCGGTAACTTTGTGTATTAAGGCGTCTACTCCTACAGCCACTCCAACGGCTATCAAAGCATTTATGAGAACTATAGAGCCCAAAGGTAGAGCCCAAACGTTAGTCAGCTTAAACGATGAGATTTGTGTAGGCGTAGGACTACTAACAGGCCACCAGAGAATAGCTGTAATTACAGTGATGATCAACAAGGCGGCAAAAGTGTAGGTCATCAGACGAGTCTTAGATATTGTGCCAGTAATGTGGGGAGGTGGTTCAACAACCAAATCTTTGGGTTTTTCGGATGATCGGTTGGTCATTTAGTTAACCTCTTAAACATGAGGGTTCTATTAAAGAGCATTTGATATTAAACTCTTTCGGGAAGATCGGGGTTGTCGGCTAATTCTGTTTTAAGCAGTTCATGTAATAGTTCTTGTTTGGAAGAGAAGCCTTGGCCAAAGGCAAACATAAGATTAGGGATCGGTACTGGCAGCTATACGGCTTTGCATGCCAAAAGGAACTCCCAGAGAATACGAGAGCGCAACGATCAAACCAAACACAGTTACAGACATCGTGTTCAACGGGCTGTCCACTGCAACTTTGTAAAACAAATAATCGGTACTTACAGCAACCAAAACAGCAATTGCAGATGTTATGAGAGAGATTATACCCAGAAAATATATGAAACACCAACGAGTACTAAAAGCGCAACAGATGTGCACGTCATCAATTTGTCTTTAGTCATCCATGCATGTTCTTTTGTTTAGACATTTCTCCACAATCTCCTCAATGGAAATCTGAACTCAATTTAGCATAGGATAACTTTAAACTTTCGTAAAAGGAACCTGTTTTCACCGTTAAAAGAGCAAAAACGCATGATAAAGCCTGCAGTTCCATCGATAAGTCTTCACCTCAGGCTCTGGTCTGCTTTAAGCTGAGGAAGAGCTTAAACTGACCTCGTTAGGCACTGAGACCTTCGATAGATGCGTTGACGGTTAAAATTGTGCTAGAGAAGTGATACCAGCCTTGGGAATGGAATCAACTTCATGGAGCTGCTTGCCATCCTATGCTTAGTACGTTAATGCAGCGAAATCTGCTTTTTTATCGTAACCCTTATATCGCAAATGTTTCTCTAACATTGCTTGTGAGCTTGATGGCTTCAAAAAAAGCACCATTGTACATGGTGACTTGGCGGTGTACAAGAAGATGTGTAGGTAGCTGCCTATATTGCAGTTACACTCCAGAATACGCCAAAGATTTTGAAATAAATACAAAAACCGCTTATAAAATGGTTGACGAAATTCACAAGTTTGGCTCACCGTGGTTCGGAATAAGCGGTGGAGAACCTCTTGTGAGGAAAGACATTTTTGATATCATAGCTTACGCTAGAAAGGAGTACGGCATGGAAGTCAGCCTAATCACCAGCGGCTTCGTCTTCGACCAAGAAAGACTGGACAAACTCGTGAAACATGAGGTGCACACTGCGGTCAGCGTGGACGGAAACAGGGAATCAAACGACATTATCCGACGGAAAGGAAGCTACGACAAGGCGCTTTACGCCATGAAGAAGCTGTCGGAAAACGGAATCTTGGACTGCATAGTAACAACCATGACCAAATACAACATCAAAGACATGGCTCACCCAGCGGCATTAGGAGAAGAATACAAAGCAAGGATGGTTGTTTACCACAACCTTGTGCCCGTTGGCAGAGCAGGCTCAAACATGCCTGATTTGGCACCCACGCCAGAGGAGTACGAAAAAGCGTTCCATGAAATTTATGACCTGCAAGTAAAGTTGGCGAACAAAGTCAAGATCAACGTTTACGCGCCATTCTACGCCAGAATCGTGCGCCAGAGAAACCCGGTTGATTTCTGGGATTGGTTCCAAAACGGCTTTCTTGGGAAGTGCACGATCGGTGGAAACTACATCAGCATCACGGAAAACGGCGACTACAGGTCATGCGGCTTCCACGAAGGATATAGACTTGGAAACCTAAAAGAGAAAGGGTTGCCCGAAACGTGGGACGAACTGCAGCACTCTGAACTCCACCTCAAGCTGCGAGACAAGAGCAACATTAAAGGTAAGTGCGGGGTGTGCGAGTACCGCGAGATATGCGGTGGCTGCAGGACACGCGCCGAGTACTACACGGGCGACCTGTTCGAAAGCGACCCCGCATGCGCCTACGTGCCAAAGGTGCTTCGAGAACAATAGAACAAGCCGATAAACCCTTTTTTTCTCACGAAAACAAGTGGGCAGCATTAACTTGCGTTTTTTGCTTTAGATTTGATGTTGAAAAGCGCTTGTAATTGCTGGAACTTCCCAGATGAACTGTTGCGTTAGGGATTACTCTTAATTTTGAAAATTACGTACCTGTCATTTGAGTAGACCATTTCTAAGAGTTTACAGTTGATGATTTTTGTGTCAAGCTGGTTTTTGTCATACACCACAAAGCCTATGTTATATTCTTTTATGTAGTCATGATAATCTCTTGATATTAGGTCAAATGTGGTCGCAGGTTTGAAATTGAACAGACCCTTCAAATCACTAAGGTTTTGCATCTGTGGAAAACTGTTTTTCCAAAAAGTGAGAAGTTGATACTTGAAAGAGGCTGTTTGGTTGATGTTGATCTTGTCAAAGTTGTATTGGAATCGAACTGCGTCTATCTGCATGCTGCGTAAAGCCCCCACATTGCCCCAATCGGGCAACTCCTCGAAGTTTAGCCCGAAAACAACTTCTTCTGCCGCATCGTAGAAACCAAGGTAATTGTCTGTTAAGGTTGAACGGGAGAAATTAACAACTGTCCAATTGTCTCCCTGAGAGCTTGAAGGTTTGCTCCAGGGATTCTGCCAGTTCAGTACACCCGGGATGTAGGCTTCTGTGAATGAGAAGTGGAGATCAAAGAAATTAGTCACGTACAAGGCAACATTGCTGATCTCGCTTTTTGCAGGAGTTATTGTCCAATCAACATTTATCGGGTATGTGTTATTCTGAGCTATGATTGTTTGAGTGATGTTTATGTCGTCGTTAAAGTAGTGGATTATCAGCTTCTTGGGAGAACTTTGGTCGTGCTCGAAAACTATCTCTCGGCTGAAATTGGACAAGGGTATTTTTTCTTTGTAAACGCCGTTTATGCTATATGAGATTTTGTCTCCGGCTGCCGATGAAAACGAAACCCTGTTCCAGACACCATTTATGGAAACGTAGTTTTCGTCAGAAATGGCGCCTTTCGACTCGTAAGCTCTGATCAGAGTTTGCGGGTTTTCAATTTCGTAAGATAATTGCAGAACAGACTCAGCAACCACATTTCGTTCAACGACAGGATCAGTTTCCGCGATTACGTTCTTGCCTGAAAACAAGCTGAACCAATATCCAGGAACTTCTGTCACAACCACCGTCGCGTCACCCGGAAAATTGTTTTGAAGCCAAACGCCAGCGTCGTACGCTTTCACGTCGGATGTTGAATAGTACACGCTGCCGTCCATGATTTTCCCGTAGACGGTTCCAAAGCGAAACACAAGCAGCAAACACGCCAGAGCAATCACGGAAACAGTGACTGCCCTCAGCCGAAACTTCTTCCAACTTTTTCTATGCTTAAGGTAGAAGACTGAAACTTGGTTCGCTGCGAAGCCTATTGAAACAGCCGCGAGAACCGCCATTGGAGGCGTCAAATAGTAAACAAACCATTGAAAAGGCAGATACAACCCAAACAAGTAGGATTCTGCCAGAACGAATGGAACAAGGAAACTCACGAATAGGATTAGGAAAAAGAGAGGTTCCTTTTTTGCTCTCAAGTTAAAGAAAGCAATGAAGATGCCGGCAAGAGCGATTATGAACACGAAGCCGAAGTTCACCATAAAAGCGCTGAGAGTTGTGGCTGGAATCTGATATATCATCGTTTTTTGCATGAAGAAAACATGCCCGATGACTTCGCCGAGGTAGGGCAACATCGCTTGGGCATAGTAGAGGAAAAACGCTATTCCACCGCCTAAAATCACGGCTATGAGCGCCTTGAGATGTCTACCTCTGGACTTTATGAGCATATACAGGATAATCGGTGGAAGGATTAACACGGTTATAAACGCGGTTAGCTGATGGGACAAAACCAGAGAAAACGCCACAAAGAAAGCAATCACAACATGCCCGAAGTTCTTCATTGCTAAGGGCAGGTACAGGAACAGCAAAAACATGAACGCCATCCCTAGGACGGTGGTGTAGCCGCCCCACAAGTTGACTTCGTACATGGGAAAACAGAAAAGCAGCAAAACCGCTGCGACACCCCCGATTTTCTTGCCGAAAAACTTGGAGCCGATCAGGTAAACCGCGAAAAACAGCAGCCAATCAATCAACACAGCCAACGTCTTCTCCAGAAAGATTAGCTGCGCAAGGCTGGTTGCGCCTGTGAAGGAGATAATCATGGCAAGCAGGATTTCAAAGAGGGGAGGAGTCCAGCCTAGGTTTTCCAACGGTATTTTTCCAGTCTGCAAGAAAATCTGGGCTTTTTCCAGATGGACAGCGGGGTCGTTTCCAAGGACCAGACCGTTCATTGATATGATGGAGTAGAAGAGTACCAGTATCACGGCTGAAAAAACCGCTGCGAACGTAAGCTCGAGGATTTTCTTCTGCTCACTGCTAAGTGTCAACGCGATTATGCTGTTCCCCACCACCTAGGCGAAGCCTTTTTTCACCATGAATATTGCCACATCATTGTTAATAAACACCAAACTAAAAGCAGGGTCATTTACAAATTTCGGGATTATTTCAGAATCGCGGCAGGCTATGTATGAGATGTTCCAGTCGCTCATGGCTTTCTGGTAGTTGAAGACGTCGAGAGGTAGATTGGAGACTTGTTCCTGTGATGAATTGAGGTTGTCGGTGATGATTTTGTTGAAGTAGTTTGCTTTGGTTTGTGGGTCTTGGTAAAATCGCAGGTCATCTGTAACTGAATACGCGCTTACTGAAATCTGGATTTCTCCTTTAGCTTCGCCCTGCAAGTTATAAAGCAGTCCTAAGATGCACGGGTTCTCACCGTTGACAATTTCCACTTCTGGCTGTGCCTCGTTGAAAATTAATTGAGCAAAAGCTTTCACGCCTTCATCCAGCAAGCCGATGGTGTCGTTTCGCATGGGCTGTATTACTGTGCCTTTGCTGTCCACAAAGAACTGAACCCAATCCAGAGAAACGCCCTTAACTGTGCTTTCTACTGTTATGGACATGTTAACAAATCGTACTCCTCTGTAAACTGTTGTTAACTGAGTGTAATTGAAGAAGTCGTTGCCTTTCTCGACAACGATGGTGGCGTGTTCCGTGTCATTTTCCATATGCATTTCTTTTACTGGAAGCTGGTCTAAATAAACGAATTGTAGGCTATCGCCTATTCGGTATTGGATTTTCGTTTTGCTGTTGTTGAAGTTCAAGAATGAATAGGGGAAATATGTCCAGTTAAGCTCAGCCAGGAACATCGGGTTATGCCTGCCTATGTAGCCGCCGTCCTCTCTGACTTGGATCAACCCGTTGTCTATTATGTAATCGGTATCAAGCAGGCTCTTGGCAACCTTGGCGGGTTCAAATTCGCGGGCAAGTGCCAAATACTGGGGGTCAACGGCGCTTAAGGTTGGGCGCTCTGCGAAACCTGAAAACCACCATCCGTAATAGGCATCAGAAACGAAGACCGAGCCGACAGGAGTGTTTTGGCGAGCCCATTGTATTGCCTCGTATCTGGGGTCGTTCATGGTTTGGTAAAAGCTTTGTATGGTTGTACCTTGAAAGGGAGTTAGGAAGATTGGCACCGTCAAAAACAAAATGAGTAAGAAACTGAGAGTAAAGCCTGTGTATATGTTTTTGCGAGACAGACGCGCCATCAGTCTGGAACGTGTGGTGTTGATTTTTTTCTTGGTTTCAGTTATTTTCTTTGTTAAAGATAGGTAGGTGTCTGTTATGCGTGCGAAGAAGCCTGCGCCGTGGTCAACCCCGAGTCCGATTAGAACTATGAGGGGCAAGATGATGAAGTACAAAAACCGATTATAATCTGTGTAAAAACCCACCAAGTATCCTTGAGTGAAAATCATTGGAACTAAAATCCATAATGTAAGAAGGAAAGCTGGAACTGTGAAAAAGTTGCCTTTGTACTTTTTGGAGAACAAAAAGAAGAGTATCACACAAGCGAAAAGAGGAATTACCCATTCCAGAGGAAGAACTCTCGTCGAGAGCAGCGCCGACTGAATAGCTGCTATGCCGCTTGAATTTGCACTTAAATATGCAGGCACCGCTTGCACCAAAAATGGAGAAACAAGAATAGCTCCGAGGAATATGGGCACAAGCCAGGTGAGCAGTTTCGTTTTTGATATGCCTATTCTTTTGGAGAAAATTGTCCCTAAAATCACGGTGGAAAACGTTATGGTTACAAACATAATTGCGCTGAGGGAGTGGGTTAAGAAGATGGCTCCAGACAAAATCGTTGTGGTGGCAAGGAAAGGAACCAAAGAAAATCGGTCCTTTTCCAAGTACATATAAAAAATCACGGGAATCAGCATCAAAGTTATTGCGTTGGGGTAGCCAGCCCACATCAGCATCTCTATATCAAACCGTGAAATTGCCACTAAAAACGCAACTATGAAGGCGGTTGATTCTCCCCAAACGCTTCGTGCTATCAAGAACGCGCATAAGACGATAAGCGAAGAAAAAAACGAAACAACCAAGGATTGCGCCAGATAACCAGGCATTCCAGTCATCAATATCAGATATGAAACGAATATGTGGTATCCTGGGAACGTCAGAGAGAGACCGCCACCCATATGATAATCGTTCCAAAGGAAATTCGTGTTGCCAGACAAAGTGATTGAGTTGATTATGCTTTCGTGCAACCCAATGTCAGCTCCAGGCGGGTAAGTTGCCCAGAGCATCAGCAAAATTCGATATACAAACGAAAACGCCAAAACAAGGAATAGTAAGAGATACTTGTTTGATTTTTTGAACATTTTTGTCTTCCCAAGCATTCATTTTTGCTTTTTGAATGAACAGTGGAGTGGCGAAGTTAAAGTTTAAATATGGAATTCAGATATAAAAAGCGAGGGTATAAAAAACTAAAAGGGAAGTAGGGTTAAATGTCATGGCTTAAATCTATGATGGAAAAAGAGCCTCCAGAACCAGAAAATCCAATCGGCACAGTTGTTATAGGCAACATAGAACCTGACATGCACGACACAGCTAAAGAGGCAGTAAGAAGGGCTCTGAAGAGAGCTGGATTCAAGACTGTTGACGCAGGCAAAAGCGTTGCACCACAAGTTTTCATAGATAAAGTGAAAGAGTCCAATGCTGACATATTAGCGATTTCAGTTAACACGGTACCTGCAAAGAACAATCTTGCAAAACTAGATGAAGCATTGAAAGCAGGCGGACTTAAGGAAAAGCTGATAATCATTATGGGTGGCGCTGCAGTGAAAAAGGAAGACGCTGAAGCACTTGGAGCAATTTTCGGCAAGAACAAGGAAGAAGGCGTTGAGATCGCCAAGAAAGCGATAGCTGAGAAGAAGTAAATCCACGGTTCAGATGAGGCAACATGTTCAAATTCAATACACCACAAAATATCTATGAAGTAGGAAGAATAAAAATAGGCGGTCAGCCTGGAGAGTTGCCCACTGTTCTGATAGGCTCAATTTTTTGGTTAGGCCAGAAAATGGTGCAAGACGCAAACAAAGGAATATTTGACGCTAAACAAGCTGAAAACCTGATCAATAAAATGGACACTCTGAGCGATGTAACCGGCGTTCCATTCGCTTTTGACATAGTTGGAACCACCGAAGAAGCTTTCGGAAAATACATCGATTTCGTCGCCAAACACAGCGAAGCTCCATTAATGTTGGATGCGATGAGTCCAAGAACGCGCATGGCAGCCGCAGAAATGGTCAAGAACATGGGACTTCAAGACAGATGCTTGTACAACTCCGTCTACAAAGGCGTCAGAGATGCTGAACTGGAAAAACTGAAGGAAAGCGGAATCAAAATGTCCATAGTGCTCGCTGACAACCCGAAAGACAACAGCTTAGAAGGAAAGATGCAGGTTCTAGAAGAAGCCCTGGCGCTAGCGGATAAAGGCGGAATCACAAAACCGTTGATAGACACGGCTATTCCAGCATTCGAACCATCTATGGGCACAGCGGTAAGAGCAATACCGAAAATAAAAGAAAAGTTTGGTCATCCCACGGGATTGGGAACTGGAAACGTTGTCACCACTATGGGATGGGTCAAAGCGCACTTCGCCAAAGAGTTCAGGCTAGGAACCAGAACCGCCACCAACGCTATAATGCAAACAATGGGCGCAAACTGGCTAATGTTCGGACCAGCGGAACAGGCGGACTACGTCTTTCCCGCAGTAGCGATAGTCGACGCATACGTTGCATCAGTAATGGGCGATATAGGCATCAGACCGCTAAATGAGCAGCACCCGATTTACAAAATTTTCCTCTAAAAACCATCCTTTTATTTTTTTGAAAAAAAATGCTTAAATTGACTTGAAGGATTAAAAGGTGAAACCCACCAGTTGGTTTGGAATAATCGTCCTGTACACCGTTTTAACATTACTATTTGTTTATTTTATCCCTAATGATTCTCCATTTTCCGTTTTTACAGTCGTTTTCGGATTTATTTTCGTCGCAATTGCACCTGGGTACTGTCTTGTCAGCCTTTTGTTCCAAGAGGGAAAACTGGACTTAGTTGAAAAAGCAGTGTTGTCGGTGGCGTTAAGTTTCAGCATAGCTGGAGTGTCAGGGCTTTTTTTAGGATTATCACCCATAGGAATGACAACCGCGTCACTTACCATTTCGCTTAGCAGTATAGTTGTGGTTTTGGCTTTCCTTGCTTTTCTAAGAAAAAGGAAATTTCAAATACAAAGCACGAAACAAGCAGCTGACGTTATTATTGAGAAAAACCCGTAAATTTTGCCTCTTCTAACGCTTAGATAAGCAAAAGCGCCAAGAGAAAAACAGCAACAAACTCCGTCACCACACCGTAAGCCAACCCGCACCTCAGCCTTTATAAAAGGGAGGGGGTAGACTGCGCAGAGCAATAGAGAACACACAAAAAAGCAGGAGCTGCCTAAGCCGCAGTTAACTTAAAGGATGAAAAAGAATGTGTAGCGGTTAGAAAAGTGACCGCCAACGGTCAACCAAGTTCAGAACTTCGTCGCCGCCGTAGCCATCCAGCTCTGCCAACACGTCCGTGCTCTGCACAGCTGCTTTCTGGAAGTCACGGATTCTCTGCGCGTTCTCAGCAAGGAATATTATTCCATCGACACCTGTTCGAGCTATGCGCACTGCCACAGTCAGCAGCTGGTCAACCGTTGGAACCTGATTGGGGTCATCATTCGGTCCACGGACATAAAGGTTAGTAAAAACGGGCTTCTTCAACTTGCTTTTGAACGCCCTAGCTAACATCTCCCAGTACCATGGAGAAGGATACGCCTTTGAAAACATCGGAATCACAAAGGTATCAGCATACTCGGCTAAAGCGTCAAAGTCGTAGCCAAAGCGTTCTTTGCCGAGCACTGGGTCTGGCAGCATATTTACGTATAAGGGCTTGTTTCCAATGCGATTTCTCACTTCCTTCAGGAACTCGGTTACTGTTTTTGCTCGCCAGTCATACCAGTTTAGCCCGCTTTGGCGCCACAGCTCAACGCAGCGTGGACACACACAGAAGCCGTGATCAGCGAAGTGCTGGCTGCTTATGCTTATTCCCAGAGTCTGACGAGTACATTCCGCTATTAAATCAAGATTGTACTCTCTGACTTCAGGGTTGGTCATGCACAGGACATCCCATCTGAGATTGTATTTCTTGTTCCCCGGATTGACTCCGTTGACTTTTGGAGCGGTCAGCCTGCGGAATGCTGGACCGTCTTTTGAAACAGATATCCACTCTGGATGCTTCTGTGCCATCGCGTTGTCTCCGAAAACAGCTATGTTGGTGTACATGTTAGGATTTGGTTTTCCCACGGTTCCGGATTCTGGTTTGATGCGGTAGAAGTTTATGTCAACGCCTTCAGCGGGTTCGGGTTGATAAAGAAAAGTTGCAAATTTCAAAGTTCTCACCATTACATCATGACTTGGTACACGGAATAATTTGCAGATTATTTAAGTTTTTCAGTTTTCTCCTCGGAAAGGGCGCTTTTTACCATGTTTATCAAAACCTGTTTGAGGAAGGGCGGCAGATTAGCCGAGCTGTAATCTTCCTTAGCGGCATGTTCGCTTGGCGCTGTACCCTGGCGGTTCTGTTTTGAAAGAAGATCACCAAAGTTCTCACTTAGCACGTTGATGTTTTTGAACTCAGATGGGATTAACTCGTTTTTGATGTCTTCATCCATTCTTGTCGCTGCCATCAGGACTGAAGCGAGAAGCGGCTCGTTTCTCAAAATCTTTTCCAACGTTTTCTCGTCCACTTTTAACCCGTCGATTTTTGTTAATTCAGAAACCAGCTTCGCTATCGGCAAATGCCTTTCGCTTAGCCTTTTCATGACAGATCTGCGAGGCATGCATCCGTTGGCTTCCATTACGGCTTCTTTCACGGCTTTTCTTGTGCAGTACCCAACTAGTTGGCCAAGTTGTGAGGCTGGACCTCCATAAATTATTGGTTTGCCTCGGTTTGTTTTTGCCACGACCATGGAGTCTGTTACTGTTCCTGTGGCTACGTCGCCGGAGTACCTGCTTCTGATGTCCAGTTCCCATAGTGCTGCTGTTTTTGCTTCGGTCGCGGTGAGTATAGTGCTGACTAGACAGCTGTCAGTTGGGTTTCCATCTATAATTACCATGATGTTTATTGTTCCCGCAGCTTCCTCAACCTCGATGGCTTCGCCTGCGGATTCGGCGTGAGAACAGGTGTTTCCTTCAGGGTCCACTGCGGTGGCGGTAACAGTGACGGCTAAGTCACCATCCTTTTTTGAAACTAACGCGAACTTGTTGACTGCGGCAGCGGTGATCATCCCAACGAAGTTTTCTGAGAGTCCCAGTTTCTTTGCGGATTCTGTGATGAATTTTTGGGGGTTTTCGTGGAGTTGTCGGTCGCTGTATTTCTCGGGTACCTGTACGTTAAGTATGGCTTTAGCTTTTTTGAAGCCGCCATTGTAAATTGCCGAGCTAACGGTGCTCAGTTCTATATCAGAGAGTACGGCTAACACGTTATCTTTTAAAATAACTTTTCCGCAACTGCCTGAAAGATCAAACTGTTTCAACTAGCTTGTCACCTGCTATTTTTCTTTTGTATCACATTTGTATTTATGATGATGGCTTTTGTTGGGCACAAGTTTGCGCAGACGCCACATCGAGTGCAAGATGCCACATCAACGATTTGAGGCATGCCGTCTGCGCCTGCTTCCAAGATGCCAAATGGGCAAACACCAACACAGATAAGCGTCGAACAGGGGGAGCATTTGGTGTAGTCGATAAGAATTATTGAGTTGTGTTTCCCCATGGTGAGTCAACAATTAAATAAGTCTCTTGAATATATCTGTTGCGCGCTGAGTTGGCAGACATGAAAGTGGGATTGGTCACGTACGCTCCTGAAAAAATCGAAGGCTTCGATCTGCACGTGTACTACGCGAAGTGGGCAGACGGCTCGGCTTTTCCAGCTGCAAGAGAAATGCAGAACGACGTTACGTGTTTCTGCGACGCCAAGGCTATCAGGGAAGACCCAAGCATAGTGGCGGTTTCGAAGAATGGCCCAGCTTTGAGAAGGAACAGGAAAATAAACGTGCCCTTCGATTTTGTTTGTCCCACAAATCCAGAATATCGCGCAAAGGTTTTGGATTACATTGAAGGACTGAGCAGAGAGAAGATTCAAGGGGTTACGTTGAACCTGTACCATTTTCCAGAGGAGGAGTTCTGTGTTTGCCCCAGATGCGTGGAACTGTGGCGCCAAAGCGGGCTGAACTGGACGGAGTGGCGAGCGCAGACCATAACAGATTTCCTAAGAGAAGCAAAGAGCCTCGTTAAAGGCGTTTTCGCGGTGGAGATGTACCCTGATCCAGTGCTTGCCAAAGAACGATTCGGCATAGACTTTGAGCGCATAGCCGAGCTGGTGGATTACTTTCACGTGCCGCTGTCTTCCAGAGATTACTTCACGAATTACTGGGTAGACCTGTTGGCAAGGGATTTCCTCAAGGTTTTGAAGAAACCTGCGGTTGTGGAGCTCAGCGCCGAGATGCTGACCGACGAGAAGACCGATGCGCTGCTAAAGACTGTGGCGTACCTGAGCAGGCACAACCTGATGGGCGTGCTGCTGCTGGTGCACGACTCAGAGAACGCAAGACAGGTCTGCAGGCACGCAGTGAACAACGGCGCGTTCCGCGAATGGCTCAAAAAATACGAGTTCACCGAGATGAAGCGAATAGTTGATGAATGGGCTAAGCTCTACTGAAACTGGCGGTCCGTAAAAAGCTATACCCCTAAAGGTCTGCATTGATTGGCTATTAGGGTCCAAATAGGTTGGGCTGAGGCTTAGGGTTCAACAAAGGCTATCATCTTTTCAGAGATTTTCGGTATTCTCTGAGTTTCTGCATGTCAAAATCGATGGTCATTACTAAGTCTTCGACGGCGTCTGAGGCTTCTTGCTCTATGCCCCACGGGGTGATGAAGGCGCTTCTTCCGCCTCTGGCGTTTGAGCTGACGTTGCCCACTTTAACCAAGTAGACGCCGTTTTCGGTAGCTAATTTTTCGGACAGCGGATGCCCCTTCACGTGAGGATGCGTGCCCATGGCGGCGACGGGCAGGAACATGAGTTCCGCGCCCAAATCAACAACCGCTTTTATGGTGGGTGGGTCGAACATGTCGGCGCAGACGAGCATGCCGACTTTGCAGTATTCGGTGGTGAAGACGGCTGGCTTGTCGCCGCGGCTTACGCCGGCTTTGAGTTCGGCGTTAATTGGGTTTCTTTTGCGGTACTTTCCGATGAGCGAGCCGTTTCTCCACAGGGTGCTGGTGTTGTAGAATGTGCCGTGGTCTTCTTCGAGCACGGTGCCGCCTAAAAGATAAATGTTGGAAAACTCTTTGCTGATTTTCGCCAGAAATTTCATGGTTTCGTCACATGTTTCTTTGCTGATTTTTTCTGCAGAATTGAAATGTTCCATGTTGTTTGGAACGGAGAAGTACTCTGGAAGGGCGATGAACGCGGGTTTCTGTTCAGCGGCTTTATGGACCGCCGTTGCGGCTGCTTCGAGATTAGCTTTTAGGGAGTTGCGGACTTTCATGTGGATTAGGCTTATCCGCAGGTTGCGCGTTTCTTGTTTTGGAGCTTTTTGCGGCGTCACTGGCATCGTACCTTTGATATGAACGGACTACTAAAACTTTTAAAGTTAACTGCTTTGAAGGAAAACAAGTTTTGCAGGGGTCTGTGTTCAGTTTTTGCTTGACTTTTCTTACATGTGTTTATAATTTTTTGGCTTTTATATTCAGACGGATAAACTTATATACCCGCGGGGCGACAAATTGGGGTATTGCGAGGGAAAAAAACGTGACGCTTGAAAAACAAGAATATGCAAACCTTCTGCCAGAAGTACGAGCCTTAGTGAACAAAGTTGTCCAGAGAAACTTGGCTGACGGCATCCTTTTCTCAGCGGGAACCGACACCACCATAATAGCGTATGAAGCGGTGAAGTACAAACCAAAAATGCCGGCGCTGACTATGGCTTTCAAACACGGCAACCCGAAAGACACCGAATACGTGAAGAAAATGGTGGCTCTGCTCAAACTCAACCATGAAACCCACGTGTTCGACCGCGACGAAGTCCTCGAAAACACGCCGAAAGTGGTAAAAGCACTCAAGAAGTTCGACCCCATGGAAATCAGAAACAGCATGCCAGTGTACATAGGCTTGACACTAATGAAGAAGAAAGATGTAAAAAGCGTCTTAACAGGTGACGCCTTAGACGAGCTTTTCGGGTACCCATGGCAATTCCACCTTTCCGAGGAAGAGTTTGCGCAAAAGCAACAGGAGATGTGGGCAGAGATGGGCTTCTCCTCGATACCCATGGCTGAATCTCTCGGAATGACCATCAAAGCACCTTACATGGACCCCCTGTTCATGGATTGGGCAAAGAAGCTACCGATCAAATTCAAGATAAACATGCATGACGGCGTGAAATACAGCAAATGGATACTCCGCAAAGCATACGAGGACGTAATACCGAAAGACGTCATCTGGCGACCAAAAGCGCCTTTGGAGCAGGGAACAGGCACCGAAGTGCTGCGAACCTTCTTCAACGACATGATCTCCGACAAGGAGTTTGAGGAGAAGAAGAAACAGGTACTCGCCGAGGACAATGTGAAGATACAAGACAAGGAGCAGCTGCTTTACTACGAACATTTCAGAAAAATCTTCGGAAAACCCTCAGAAGTCTTCCCTGACAACGGCGGAATACAGTGCCCCTACTGCAAAGGCTACGTGAAAACGAAAATTCAGTTCTGCAAGATATGCGGAGCATATCCGATCTAAAGCTCTCATCCCCCATTTTCCAGTCCCACTTTAGAGTGGTACAAAGCACACTTTTTCGCAATCTGTAGAAAAGCTTAATTCGGCATTTGCCTGTCATGTGAAATAACAGGAGTTACACGAAAAGCATGGCTACGCTGTCACAGCTGAAAATGGCGATGGGAACCAGCATATTCATAACCGCTTTCATATTCGGCGCGTTCCTGCTTGGAGCAATATACCTCCTGCAATATTACGTGTTCCAGTTTAACGTTGTGACAGGGTTAATCCTCGCCTTGGGCGGCACCGCCATTTTCATACTGTTCGAGTACCTCATAGGACCAGCAATCGTCGCTGCCAGCACCAAGCTGCGGTTCCTGAAAACAGGCGAAAACCCGTGGCTGGAAAACACCGTCAAAGACCTTGCGAGCAAAAGCAGCATACCCATGCCTAAACTTGCCATAGTGCCTAACAAGACGCCTAATGCCTTCACGTACGGCAGAAGCAGCAGCAACGCCGTGTTGGCTGTGCATGAGGGATTGTTAACTAACTTGAACGAGGACGAGGTTAAGGGCGTGATAGCGCACGAGTTGGGGCACATAAAGCACAAAGACTACATCGTAATGACTGTTCTTTCCGCTTTGCCGCTGATTGCGTATTTCATAGCGCAGGCGATGTTTAATGCGGCGTGGTTCAGCGGCGGAGCCAGACGCGGAAAAGACCAAGGAAACGCGGGGGTCGTGCTGATAGCCATCGGAGTGATCTCATTCATAGTTTACATCGTGTCGTTTTTGGCAGTGATGCGGCTGAGCCGACTGCGTGAGCACTACGCTGACTCCTACAGCGCTTACCTCACCGAATCGCCTAGGAGCCTGGAAAGCGCGTTAACGAAGATAACCTACGGGTTGTCTCTTGCGCCTAAAGCAACCGCTGAAGCGAGAAGCTTCTACATTGAAGACCCAGCCATGGCGAAGCAGGAAGTGCGGATGATAATGGAGAAGAAGCAAGATTACGACTTGGACAAGGACGGCGTCTTGGACGAGCGAGAACTGGAAATTGCCATGGAGAAAGAGGCAAAGTCCACGTGGAACCAGCTGAACAGCTTGTTCGCCACGCACCCGCCAACGTTCAAGCGCATACTGCTACTGCGCGAGATAGAACAGGAAATGCAGACGGGAAGGTACACCACCGACCGCGTCTACGCTCACGTTTAGAAGCCCAAGTAGCATCTTTTTGCGCCGAAAAAGCAAAATTTGTGATGGGCAAGCAGGCAGCTACTCAATGATTGTTGCGCTTCTTAAAATAGACCATAAGACCTACGCCCACAGCAGCCACTGACACTGCGGAGGCTGCGACCAATGTTATTTGGAAAGGCTCTGGCAGGTCCACACTATAAGAGAATTCGGTAATTGCGTTAGGTTCGTAAGGCAAATTAATGCCTTCATTATTGTAGACGTAGGTTTCGTTTTGTTCCCAATCTGTTTTGTAAAAAACCTGCATTAGCCTCGTATAAGTTGCAGTCTCTGATTCGCCGACTCGTGCATTGAAATTAAGGGTGACATTATTTGAGTTGATTATCATGTTTTTTTGTGGAGACTCTATCGTCAGTGTAGGTGGTTCCGTGTCGCCTGCTGGAGACACCCAATCAGTCCCCATCCATGGATTCGCGGGATATAGACTGGTCCAAGCAGCTAGTCACGAACACACCAGCTCAGTCAACTACCAGTTCAAGCTATAAATAGAGGGGGTATAAGTTTTTCCACACGCTAGAGAACATGAAGATTTCAGAACAGGTGAAGCGAAGAAAAGTGTTCTCGTCTTTGCGATACATTTTATAGTTAGGTTGGAAATGCCTTTGTATTTAGGAGAAGCAAAGTTGAGCACGAAGTGGAAAAGAAGCAGAAAGCATTTGAAGTGGTTAGACTTAGGTAGCGGCAAGAATCGCGCCAGAGTCCTTCACGCCGCAGATTTACCTGTCACGCGGATTGTTCATCCTCCTTACTACAGGTCTTCAAAAAGCCTTGCGAAGCGAAGATGGAAAGAGCCCAAGCCGCTCATCGACATCTTTCAAGAAAAAAACTGGATAACCATAGTCGCCGACATCGCAGGCTTTAATAAGGAAACCCTAAAAATAAATGTGAAAGACCAAAAAATAACCCTGTCAGCCAAAGCAAAAAACCGAAGATACTACAAAAGCTTAAATCTGCCCAAAGTAGTTGTTCCAAACGCCGTCCACACCACCTTCAAAAACGGCGTACTCGAAATCAAACTCCAAAAAAAGAAACAATAAACAAAAGCTGAAAAGAAATGCCCCACAAAGAAAGAAAAACAAGAAAAATGCGCGGCAGCAGAACACACGGCTACGGCAGAATAGGCCAGCACAGAGACGCAGGTTCAAAGGGACATCGAAAAGTCGGACGCCACAAACACCTGTGGAGCTACGTTGTAGCACACGAACCCGACTACTTCGGCAAACACGGCTTCACCTCACCCCAAAGCCTCAAGCGCAATGAAAAAGTTATCAACGTCGCCAAACTCGATGAGATATCCCAAAAACTCCCAAGTGAAAAAGCCGCACACGTAAACCTCACGAGCCTAGGCTACACCAAACTCCTCGGCACAGGCAAAATCACAAAACCATTAACCGTAACCGTAGCTTCTTGCTCCAAATCGGCAGCAGAAAAAATAAAGAAAGCTGGCGGACAAGTCTTAACCCAACCTCAGGAACACGGAGAGTAAAATTAGTCAATGGCCGGAAGATTCCTAAGCCTCTTCAAACCCATCGCAAGAGTTTTACCTGAAATCAAAGTTCCCGAACGCAAAGTCAGCTTCAACGAGAAAATCTTCTGGACCGCACTCGTCCTCATCGTCTATCTAGTTATGAGTGAAATCTCACTCTACGGAATCACAAGCGCTGTGCAAGAACAGTTTGGCGCCTTAAGAGTGATTTTTGCTTCACACCGCGGCACCCTCATGGAACTCGGCATAGGTCCCATAGTCACCGCAGGCTTAATCCTGCAGCTGTTAGCTGGCTCTGCCATTATAGAGTGTGACATGTCTGATCCTGAAGACAGAGGATTATTTACGGTGGGAAGCAAATTCTTTTCCATACTTCTCACCGGAATTCAGGCTTCAGCTTACATAGTAAGCGGCATGTACGGCAGCCTCGCAGGACCAACAACCATAGTTATATTCCTGCAACTTTTAGGCGCTGGGATAATTGTAATTTTGCTGGACGAGCTTGTGCAGAAAGGTTGGGGTCTCGGCAGCGGAATCAGCCTTTTCATCATGGCTGGGGTAGCGCAGAACATTCTGTGGCAGGCGTTTAATCCTGGGACAGGTTTGTTCGTGGGGTCGCTTGACAATCTTTTGAGAGGAGCACAGCCGTTGACGGAATGGATAATTGGAGTGGGTTCGTATCCGTCTTTGATCGGGTTCTTCGCGACGATTGGTACGTTCTTGGTGATAATTTACTTGGAAGGCATCAGAGTTGAGCTGCCGATGACTTATGCGGGGTATAAGGGTTTCCGCAGTCGTTATCCAATCAAGCTTTTGTACGTCTCCAATCTTCCAGTCATCTTTGCGTCTGCGCTTTTCGCTAACGTCTACTTCTTTACTCAACTTCTCTGGACCCAGATGGGAGCACCTGCTCCTGGAACGAATGTTCTCTTCCAGATTATAGGTGACTACAACAGAACAACATCAGGCATCCAGCCCGTTGGAGGACTCGCTTACTTTGTAACTCCGCCAAATAACCTCATGAGCGTAGCGGCTGCACCGACAAGGGCTGCGATCTACTTGGCGATTCTTGTGGTTTTCTGCGCGGTTTTCTCGCTTATTTGGCTTGAAGTTGGCGGTCTAGGTCCGGATAAAGTGGCGCAGCAGCTTATGGATTCGGGCATGCAGATTCCAGGTTACCGACGTTCTGGAAGACCCATACAGGCGATTCTTAAACGGTACATTCCTGTGGTTACGGTTCTCGGAGGAATAATCGTGGGCTTAATCGCTGGCATCGCAGATTTCCTAGGCGTCTTCGGCACAGGAACAGGCATCCTGCTGTCAGTAGGCATCATCTACCAGTACTACGAGCTTTTAATGCGCGAAAGAGCAGCAGAAATGTTCCCAGCATTCAGAAGAATCCTAGGAGAATAGTCGGAAGACTCTAGCGCTCGGAACAGTCTATACCCCCTCTTTAAATAGTTTGAGCTAATGAGAGACGACCACAGCTCTGACGCGCTCGGAGAATAGACCCCCTCCCCTTTATATAGTATAAATAGAGGTTCTGGTGGTTCTGTAAAGTTGTTGTCGGATATAAAGGTTGTAAAAAACCGTCGGATAGAATCAAGGGCACGAAAGATTTTTAACACAATCGATATGATTTCATATCTATGTATACATGTGTCCACAGCATGAGTGAATTAACTAACGTTATTGGTAAGAACTTTGTGGATGATATTCGGTTACGATTCCCAGGCTATGTCAATCTCGCTAAGACATTTTTGGTTGAAAGTGATTATATTGACCGAGAATGGCGAGAAGAGTTTTCTACATTCTATTCTTTTACATTTTACAAGGATATTAGTCCGTTCACAACGCGCATTCACTTCCTAGAAAGAGACATAAAGGGAATAGAAAATATTGAGGACGTTCAGCCAAAGGAATACCTAGGTTTCATAGTTCTGCGACCTGCTCCTGTACCAGGCCGAATCTTGAAAGCCTTTTTGGCACCACGAAAGGATGCGTTAGGTGTAGAGCCAAGCGCAGAACTATACATGGCATTGTGCCGATTTGAACCACATATTGGTGGCAAAGAATTTAGTTTTTACGCCTTTCCTTTTTACTCACAGGATTCTGTTGTTACAGTCTGCGCTCATGCCTCTATGTTCATGAACGGATTATTTATGCATAGAAAGCATGGAATGAACCGCCCCTTTTTTAGGGATTTTGCCAAATTTACTACTGCGTATCCTGGGCGAGTAATCCCATCCCAAGGACTAACACCGATACAGATGGCGACCATTTTGGCAAGTTTGGGATATAATCCTGTTCTCGAAGCATTTGAAACTAATAAAAACGATGAATTGTCAGAATGCCTAAACAAGATTGATTCCTACCTTGAATCAGCATTACCTCCACTTCTGATATATGGACCACATGTATTATCCATAGTCGGGCACACGCTCAAAGATGAAGCCAGAGATTATATTGTGTTTGACGATTCTGGTTATCACCTCAAAAAACTAGCAGGGGCTGCATATTTCGGATACAAAGTGAAAAAAGAAATTCTGACAGAGGCTCTCAAAAAAGCTGAGATTTGCTTCATAATTAGCTTTGAATTTGAAAGACAATACTTCCCGCTTAAGAGTGTTGAAGGCTTACTAAAATTGACTTTAAGCGGGGAAAAGAGACGAAGAATTTTGATTGTAGATTCAAAAGATTTTAAAATTCACGCAAAGCTAAATAATGTTATGGCATTTGAAAATGCGAGTTTGCCTCATTACTTATGGATAGTCGAGTTCTACTCTAGCGCTAAGTTATTTTGCGAAATAATAATTGATGCATCCGCTCACAAGGATGATAACCGCAATTCTGTGCTGGCTATTTGGTTTGCAGATGTTGTAAAACTTTATAAACCGAGCAGCAGAGTTATAAAGGTGGACAGATATCCAATTTCTTTCTCGAACTTACTAAAAGTTGATAATTAAAAAGTTAGGAGGAAAAATGGTGACCAAAAAAAGGGGAAAAATGGTTGTATGTAGTGTAGCAGAAGTGGAACAATACTTAAAAGCAAATCGTGCTGAATTTGAGAAACATAGAGAAGTAGAAAAAGAACGCGAACGACGAACCATGGAACGCGGCATGGTATACTGGATAAATACATAACACATAATTTTTCCCAATATTCTATTTAATCCCTTTTGCTAGCATTCTGAATCAGAGTTAGCCACTTGTTTTCACCTTCTACTTTTATTCCGCACGCTTCCGCTGGAGTTTTTCCGTCTAACGCTTCATGTGGTCTAAGGTAATTGTGGAATAGTTGGTAGCCTTGAAGTATCGCGGTGTCGGTGGTTTTGAGTCCTCGCATGGTCTTTTCTCTGTCGCGGATTTCTCCGTTTAGGCGTTCCATTTTTTGTTGTTTAAATTCTCTAATCAACCGAATTTTCACAGGTAAAACCGTCAACCGACAACTTCACAGCACCTACATAGAGAGATTCAAAAAGTTGGGTGACCTGTGGTCTGTGTCATAATGCGAAAAGGATTAGAAAGAGCGGGCTTAAAGGTGAAACTCAAGCAATTGAGGAAGATGTCACACCTATTAAGTAAACTGGGTAAGGGATTATCTCTTTGAATTCTTCCAAGTCTCGTTTAACCTGTTCAAATTTGGGTTCCTTGTACGTGGGAACGATGAAAACTAATACGTCCAGTTGTTTCTTGGCGTAAGCCAAAAGGCACCTGAAGAGGCACATGTGAACCGCGTCAATCAATGACCTCTCAATTTCAATTGCCGTTTTCTCTTTGAAGGCATCCAGTTTGTACGCTGCCACTGGAAACAGGGATACCTCAACATCCCACATGTTCTTATGAAGAAAATGCTGTATCTTATCCTGATCATCCCTCGATGAAAGGTCTGTTAGGGAAGCAGCCTGCAGAATAGTTGAAAGCTGACCTTTTCTCTGCAGAATCTCTTCTGCTCCTCTAAAACTGAAAACTCTCTTCTCTATTCCAAAGCTAGGCACTGCTGTTCTGTTTTCCATGTTTGTTTCGGGCAGTTCAGGAACACCCGTTTCTTTTAGAGAGTATTTGCCTTGTCCAATTTTCGTTAGCACCCTGTCTTCTGGGAGGAAAAACGAAGAGGTGCTTTCTTGGCACAGGTCATCCATTACTTTTCCAATGTCTTTCCAGTCTTTTCCATACTTTGACTTTATGTATTCTCTTACCTCAGACGCCGTGCCAGAACCGCCTAAAGTTGTTAACGCTTCAACAACTGCATCCTTTAAATTGAAAACTGGGCTCATTTATGCTATTCTCCAATACACTTCTCTGAAAGCTAATACCTAAAAACAAAGACTTTTATTTTAAGGTAGTTCAGATTTTTTTGAGGTGACAGTTATGCCTGTTTTTGTAGTGCTTGGCAACTGGACTAACCAAGGCATACGAAAAATTACGGAAGCCCCGGAGAGAGCTAAGGCAGCTCACGACATGGTCAACAAGGCTGGAGGGAAAATGCAGCTTTTCTACACAATGGGAAAGTATGATTTTGTAGCTATCGTTGAAGTCCCAAAAGACGATGATGTTATGGCGATTAATTTGTGCCTAGGCAGCATGGGAAACATCCGCACAACAACAATGAAAGCTTGGACAGAATCAGAAGCAGCAAAGATACTTACAGCTCCGCACCCTTAATTCCCCTGCTGTAAATAAACGGGAGACCCCACGTTTTCCTATTCTTAGAACAGGTCAAATGTTTGGGATGTCTCACAACTTCCTCTTTTTTTCAATTCACAAGCATTCAGAAAAGATGAAAAGACTAAAATTTAACTTATGGAGAGACCAATTTCCTGTTTGGTTAGAATGACAGAGACCATTTCAGACGCGATAAAAGAATTAATTGCGTTCATCAGAGAAGCTTCTGCCATTATACATTATTTTTCCGACCTCATGGCAATCATATTACTTTACAACATAATCTTTGAACATAGCGCAGCTGGAGCAATTATAGTTTGGGTCATAACAGCGTTGATTTCCGCAGTAATCGCTGAACTTCTCAAGTCACACATACCTACACCTCTACGGATAGTCTTGCGAAGAAAAGGTATCCTATAAACGCCTTAATCTGGTTTAGCTATAACATTCCCACTTTCCAAACGTTCCAGCGGCTTAATAGAAGACACGCTCTTCAGGTTAAGTCTTTACGTCGCACAGTTCTGGTTGTCTTCCTTTGCTTGGCACTGGTCACAGAGGTCAGATTGCGGCCTCCTAGAGCGTCTTGCGTAGATGTACAGGGGATACTGTGTGCAATTCTTGCACCAATGCCATCTGTCAGGTGGAGCCCCCTTAACATACTCTACCACTCTTATCCTCCCAAAAAGGTAATTATGTCACTACTGATATTTTTCACTTTCGCCAGCTAGAAACATAGATTAACTATTATCCATCACTCTCGTTACCTCTTTCATTTCACAAACAAACCAAGTCTTCTTGAAAAAAGTATCTTATAAAAAATTAAAGGTCATACGCCAACCGCAGAAAATTCTATTTTGAAAGATTACACCTGATTGAAAACACAAAATAAATTAACGCTTTCCTATAACTATCCCAGGAATATATGGAGGATACTGGGTCACCACTTTAGGAAGGCAGGATTTCATGGAGAAACAAGAAGTTACTAACTGTTTTAACTGCCCAGAGTTCGACAGCAGCAAAGGCTGTTGTAAAAGAGCCAACAAATTGAAGCCGTGTATCAAACAAGAACAATAAAAGAGGTTGTTGCTTCACCAACTTCGGGTTCTTCTTCTTTCAGCAACCTTGTCTTTTACTTCCCTCAAGCGTTCTTCTGAAAGATAGTACTTGCCATCGACCCCCACAAAAACGCCTAACTGCCCTAAACGTCTCTTCATTCTTTCCTTGAATTCTGCTGGAAGACCCAGTTCCTCAGCGGTCATCGCTTTTTCAGGACTCAAAGCGCCCTTCTGCCGAAACTTCTCTATAGTATCTAACAAATGCTCCCGTATCTCTGCATGTCTCCTAAACACGTTACTTCACCACTCTGCTGAATAATGGCTTTGGTCCAGCTATAACCTTTTTCACCTCACAACGATTTGATTTACAAAAGGAACGTTCCTATGTGGATTCCATGGCTGTCTGCTTGGAAACCAACTTCTCAAACCTCGAAGCAAAAAAAGCATCTTAGGTGACTTTCGCTTCACAAACACCGCAAAAAGCTATCCAAGAGTATCAAATATTGCAATTTTGGTTTAGTGATGTGAAAAAAATTAAATTAAAGTGTCAATATTTTCAGGGAAAGCATCCGTGCCACTTCGAACTTCGAAGTCTGAGCAACAAGAACGGCTATAACCGTGGGAGCCTAATGGATTCTATTATGGGAAGACAGCCTACCCTTGTGAATATTGACCACGACAAAAAGTTTGATGATGCTTTAGTGAAACGGCTCGCTAAAATTCTTGAGGATTTGCAAAATTTAGAGGATTAACTCCCATCTTGCGGCATCTGTTCTATCAACCGACTTTTTGCAGAGACCCTAGGTTAAAACAATTTTAGGAAACATATTCTTAATAGCTTTCAAGAGCAAAAATGGTTATTAACGAGAAAACAAATAGGCAGTGCAAAGGAGAACTAAGATGATGGACATTGCAATTATCCCGTTAGCAACAGTTGTAGTAATGCTTGTTGCGGTTGCTGTTTCGTTTCTTAACATGGGCGTTAACCGCTTACTTATCACCCGCATGTGCGGATGGGAAGAATACAAAGTAATGCGCAAGGAAACGTCTGAATATCAGTCTCAGCTGATGCAGGCCATGCGCGCTAACGACACAAAACGCGTCGAGAAACTGAAAAAGAAAGAATCACAGATAAAAAACATGCAAAGCAAGATGATGAAGCCCCAAATGATCCTGCTCCCGATTTCCATGAGCTACATAGTAATCTGGTACCTCTTCCTAATTCCCACCTTCCAATCAAACGCCGTGGCGATTGTGCCGGGAATCGTACTTAACATGACTGCCATCCCAAACGGCATACCTGTGATCATCTGGTACATGATCTGCTCCTTCTTCTTCGGAACCCTCGCTTCTCGCATAATAGGTGTAACACCTATAGTGTAAAACGCATGGTTGAGCGCTATGACCAGAAACGAAAAGACAAAGAGCGCTCCTGAAAAAAAAATAGTGGTCTCCATATCCGGAATGGCCGGAACTGGAAAGAGTACATTAGCCAAGAAACTCGCCAAAAAATACAAACTACAGTACTATTCAGGCGGAGACGCACTAAAGGCTTTAGCGGCAGAAGAAGGATACAATTCATCTAGCCGCGGATGGTGGGAAAGCCCAGAAGGGCTCAGCTTTTTAGAGAAACGCGAAAAAAACCTTGAATTTGACAAGGCGGTCGACAATAAACTCTTGAAATACGCGCAGCAAGGCCGTGTCCTGTTAGACAGTTGGACAATGCCGTGGCTACTCAAAACGGGCTTCAAAATATGGCTAGTTGCTTCAGTGGAAAAGAGAGCTGAAAGGATCGCCAAGAGAGATAAAATCTCCATGAAAGAAGCCTTATATGTGCTAAAAGAAAAAGAAGCACGAACAAAGACTATCTACAAGAAACTTTACGGCTTTGCGTTAGGCAAAGATTTCGAGCCGTTTAATCTGGTTTTGGACACCAACGTATTGAACGCAGGAGAAGTTTTTCAAGTTCTTTGCAGGGTAATGGATAATGTTGTCCTCAAAAGTGGAGGTCAATAGCCACCTCTGCAGAACAGCTTGAAAGTGCAATAACTGGATTGCACAAGCTTTAAAACTGAAATTCAACTTTATATGATATTTCTCTACAGAGCAGTGCCTGTGGAAGAAAAAGGAGAGCGAATCGATGAAATTTGAAAGCAACCGCGTAGTCCTAGGACTCTTCTTAGAAACAATCGCGCTATGCCTGATCATATCTTTCCGTTTCATCAACATCGCCGCCACAGCAACGCTCTTAATTTTCAACCTGCTTTTTCTCTCGCTCACCATTCACTTGAACGGAACACTCAACAGAAAAATAGTCACCCTAACCCTAGGCAACATCATAGGTTTATTCTGGAACTTTATTCTCCACTACTTTGACATCGCAGGCGTCACCTTTTTTGGAG
>CAZWPI010000009.1:0-29249 GCA_964636055.1 uncultured Candidatus Bathyarchaeia archaeon | reverse complement strand
CGCCTTCTTGGCTAATATCAAACTCACATCCATGTACCTTAATTGAACAGAATCCCATATACAGTTCAAATCTGTCCAGTATGGTTCAACTGGTTAATCTAACTTAAGAAAGTGAAAAAAGTGAAAGTCGAAAAATCTGTTCTCTGTACATTCCCTAAAGATGGTCCCAATGTTACTGCAGGAGTTTTTCTATTTGAAGATAATCTTCTTGTGACGGGTCATGCAAATGGTTTAGTCTATTTATGGAATCTAAAAGACGGAACAAACAAAAAACTGTATTCATGTAGTGACGTGATTCAGACAATAGCTTGTTCATCAAAGAAAGAACTTGTCATAGGTTCTCATGCAGGAGATCTAGTTGTAGCTACATTGGATGGTCAATTCTCAACAATAAAAGCTGGGTCAAGCGCCGTAAGAGATAGAGTTTGGAAATGCGAATGGATTAATGATCAAAAGTTCGTTATGACCTCGACCTATGGAGAAGTTGCCTTTTTTACTAAAGACCAGTCGGGTAATTGGAACAAAGAGAACGTTTACGGGCATGGTGATAGCGTTTTTGGATTGGCTGCGTCCCGTGATAGAGCTTTTCTTGCGACGGGTGATTATCGCGGCAATATCTTCATCCATGATGCAAATCAAGATTATCGGAGTTTTGAAAGGTTAAATGTAATGGGAAATGTTCAGGGGTTATCTTGGTTTGAGAATGAATCGTTGGCGGCAATAAACAGCGATGGTAGAATTTATTTTTTTGACCGAAATCACGAATGGAAACTGGTCTCAGATCTCCAAAATGCCACAGGTTTTGGCAAATCAATTTGTATAACTGATGATGGAGAAACAGCATTTGCGGGTACAATGACAGAAGTGATACAATTTGATAGAGCTAACCTTCAGTCTGATAGTATTGATATTGCTGGAACGGTTGAAATTTTCTGTCACGGTACGTCTATATACGTGTTAACTCGTTACAACTTCGTAAAGTTTGAACGAAAACCTGTAGATGTTAAAGTCGAACTTGTTAAATTTAAATATGTAAAGATCGGTGTTGTGGGTCGAACAAGAGTTGGAAAGAGCTGCTTATGCAGTCAAATTGTATATAACGTTCCTGCAGACGGAATATCAACTGAAGGAAAAAAGGTTTGGACTTGGGGTCTTGGGGAAACTGAAAAGTTAGACAAGAAAGTAATGTTTTATGATTATGGGGGTCAAGAAACTGCCCTTAGCACTTTTCTACCATTTTTGCTTGATTCGGATTTTATTCTTATTCTATTTAGTCAGATCGATAAACACTCGTTGGACGAAGCCCTGAAGGTTTTTGATATACTATCAAAAAAAGTTTCAACCAGAACAAAATTTTTCTTAGTTCAAACTTACATGGATCAGCCAATTACGCCCGAAATAGATTTTCGGAAAATTGATAGTCTAATAAAAGACGGAAAAATTGTAAGCAACCTAAGGGTATCTGCACTCAATGGAGCGGGAGTCCTTGAATTAAAGGAAGCACTGCAAAAAGAAATATCGTGGCAATCTTCAAGAATAATGATTCAAAACGTATACTCAGATGCTGTTCTTAAAGTCATTTTATCCTTGCAAGCCAAAAATGCGACAGCATTATCCCTTGATAATTTTATGCAGCAATTCTCCAAAGATAATCCATGGCTCTCCGTGTCAAAAACTCATGTTAAGTTCCTTTTAGAAAGTTATAGCAATCAAGGAATAATAGAATATGATCCAAAAGTCCTTGATTTAATAGTAATTAACGATCCAGAATACAATCGGCTAAAGTCAGCGGTCCCCATATTTATAATGCAGCACGACGGCATTGCTCCAATTGGCAGCCTTAAGAGAAAGTTTGAAAGCAACAAATATTTTGACGCGCTTGATGCAATGTATCTCAGGTATAAAATAGCGATTGAAAATTATGAACAACGTATCTTTCCAGAACTTTTAAAAGAAGACGCTATTTCAGTTCCTGAAAGATTTAATGAATATTTTGCAGGTCCAGCATCCGAAACAAAATTCATGCCTTCTAAAAAAATATCGACTGAGGGGTTGATCGCTGCGTTTTCAGAACTTAAACTTCGATGCCTCGAGAAATGATGGTTTGTTCTCTTGGGAAGAAAATGCGGTGATATACTATAGTTTTGAGAATACAGGAACTGCTCTAGACGGCTTTTACCTGAAGGCTAGTTATCGAATAGGTGGCAAAAATCCTCAAATTTGCGAGAGATTGAGAAAGGCATTCTTGACTATAATCGACCGCTTATATGGACCCTTACAAGACCTCCAAACACCGAACGATAAAAAAAAAGTTAATAATATTAGGCAGGTAAATTTTGATGTTGCCATATCATATGCAAGTGAGCAAAGAGCGTATGCAAGTCAATTAAATGATGAGTTAAGTTCAAGGGGTGTAAATGTTTTCTATGACAAAGATCAAGACATCGAATCGCAAATATGGGGGAAAGAAATGGCTGAATATCTGGCGGATATTTACCAAAATAAATCACGTTATTGCATAATGTTAATTTCACAAGCATATGTATCAAAAGCGTGGCCTACTTTTGAGCATCAGAATGCGATAGTTAGACAGATACAGCAGATGGGCGAGTATATTTTACCAATCAGATTCGATGACTCAGTTGTGCCCGGTCTGCTTCCAACTATAAGTTACATCCGAGGGACAGAGAAAAAACCCGATGAGGTAGCACAGCTTTTCATGAAGAAACTATGAGCCAGTTAAGGTGGTTTGTCAACCCATTTCTCGTACTTTGCCCAATCAACGTTATTTTGATAAATCTTTGATCTTCTGCCTTTAAAGTTGGAATTAGCCTTATTAATTGCATGATTCGCCAATAACTGATGTTCGCAACGCGGAAGCCGGGGGTTCAAATCCCGCCCAGTCCATTGAACCTTTTTTAACAGAATCTGCTGAGTCAGCTGCCTTGTATGCTGTATTTATGTCCAGATTGGAGCAGGTTAAGCCCTAAGAATGGAAGTTGGATTAATTTATTTCTTGTAGAGAACTTTGCTCCACCCGCAATCAGCACACCGAGCGGACCCTCGTTTCATATCAAAAGCTAATTTTCTGCTGCAAACAGGACATTTCAACCTAAATGCACTTCCTTTCACGATTGTGATTCAGGCATTGGCTACGAAGCCCAGGGCTAATATAAGTTATGAATTCTGAATTCGTTTAGCGCAGTTCAAAGAAATCGCGGATCATCGGCGCACGCCATCAATTCAAAATTTGCCGCTTTGGTTCCAAAAAAAAGGTGTGGGGTAATAAGGTGAAGCTTGACGTGTTCATTCGACAGTTCTTGTTGTCAGTTCGATCTCTACGGGTATCGGCTCAGTGAATATTTTAACTACGGGGCAGTTGGCTTCTGTTCTTCGCCAGACCGCTTCAATTAGTTCTTTTCTTGCTTTAGCCGCGACGTTGACTTTGATTTTTACGCCGTCCAGAATTGGCGAGTTATCAGGCTTCTCGGCCTCTACAACAACCTCGATGCTTTCAACGTCGATGTTGCTTTGTTTTGCAACTTTGGCGAAAATGGTGACCGCGCAGTCTGAAAGGGCCATGATTGCCAATTCCAGTGCGGTTGGTCCAGTGTCGTTTCCTCCTTGGGCGACTGGTAAATCGCAGATTAGGCTGTGGGTTCTGGAGTTGTCTACTAATGAGCGCACGTTTTCATCAAGTTTAGCTTTGGATACGATCTTTCCCATTGCATCTTCCTCCCAATGTTTTATTTTCGAGTTAGTAGTTAGAAAGGGGATTTAGCTTTTTTGATGCCAAATTACGCAACCTCTTCAAAGGGCACATGAAAAAAGAGTGGCGGGAGAAATTACTTCGATTATTTGCGGTAATCCTTTATCGGCGCCAGCGGTATGGTGAAAGTTTCGACTACGCCCTCTATCAAGCGGATTCTGTCTCCGACGAAATGCAAGGCGTTCGCGTTCGTGTCTGCTTGAAACAGAACAGCAAAATCCCATTCTCCAAAAACCTGATAAGCCTCCTCAAGCTTCACGCCTTCCATAGGTTTCTGGCTATATTCCATCAAGGGCTCGTAGAGTTTTGCAGCCATGTTGGGGCTTAGTTTAATCATCAACAAGTATTTCTGAACAGATTTTTCCATGACAAGCACCTAAGAACAACAATTGTTAAGGCGCTTCACACTAAAAAACGTGACGCTCAACCGCTTTCATTTAAGCGACTACTTGAAAGTTTTTAGAAAAATAGCTTAGCGTATATTATGCACTGCAGACTAGTTTGTATTAGGGTCAGAAAGGTAAACTCGACTTATCCGTGGGAACAACTATTCAGCTCACTGAACCTTAAAACATTGTTAACGCGAAGCCAATAATGACTGGCGTGGTGAACTGCCCTTTAGCTTAACTTTTGGGATTTAAGATTTGGCAGCCACTATTCCGAGAGGCATATGCCACATGAGTTTACTCTGTCTTAGCCTTCAATTTTTCAAGTTTTGCAATTGCCTTAAAACGAAGCGTCTCAACCTATAATACAATGGCATCTGGGCATACTGAACTTTGCAAGCGTTCCAATCCTTTGAACCCTCATAAATGGGAGTGTTAGGAAACCGCATAAGCTCATACAAATCGTAAGAAAGATTGTTCTTTAGGATAAACTTGTAGGTTTTTTTCAAGTCATCTTTAGTTTCAATCGGAACACCTTGATGAACGAGCAATGAAGATGAATGCCATATTTCCTTGCTATGTCAACTGCGCGTTGATTATCCTTTACCGTGTTACCCTTTTCCAAGAAGTCCAAGATTTTTTGAGAATTGCTTTCCATTCCAATTCCTATTGCGGTCACATTCATGTCTTTCAGCGTGGCTACAACATCGTCTGTTATGAGGTTAGCTCTTGCAGCCACAGAGTAAGACAAGCCAAATTTCTTCACCAAATCTCTAATCCGTTTTACTCTTTTGACATCCATAATAAATAAATCGTCATAAATGTTAACGTTGGAAACGTGGAACTGTTCCTTAAGCTGCTTGATTTCTTCAGCAACATACTCTGGACTGTGAAAGCGAACTTTTTTCCAGAATCTACTGCTGAAACAAAACTTGCAACGATAACAACAGCCCCTACTGGTGAAAACGTATGAGGTCTATTCTCAAATCCGAATAGACTTCTGTCCGGATGAGGAATACTGTCTAAAGGTTCAATGAGAGGTCTCTCTTCTGTCTGGTGAAGTCTGTTAGATTCCCAATAGATAAGTCCCTTTATGCTGTCGTCTGGTTCGAAGTCTGCTTTAACTAGCTCCATAAAAGTCTGCTCTCCTTCACCTAAAACTCCAACATCCATTCTCGGGCTCAAGCTTTGTGGAACAGCAGATATGTGGACTCCGCCAACGACAACTTTGATTCTCGAATTGGTATGCTTTACAATGTCTGCATAATGCTGAGCTAAACAGTAATTCTCAGTTATGCTTGTCAAGGCTACCACATCTGGCTGAAAAGCCCGCAAAACATCCTCATTTAGATTCTCAACGTAACAAGGCTCGAACTCAACTCCGTTCTTACGACAATAACTTGTCAAATAGCCAAACGCTAGTGGATAATACCTTTTGTGGACCGTGTTCTCCAAATCGATAACATTGACAAATAGTATCTTCAAGTTTCCACAATCCTTGTAGTAGTCCTAACTGGCAGGTTTTGTCTCCATTTCTTCCTAAATAGCTCTAAGCATCTTACATATTCCATGGATTCAACATCTCCAGTCAATGTTCTGCTCTTATGCTGACATTTGACTTGAGTAGCTAACACGTCAAAACCGAGATTGTATGCTTGCATACACAAGTCTGCTCCATAAAAATGGAAGCTGAACCTATTGTCAAACTTCAACCCTTGCTTAAAAAGGCTAGAATGAACAATGAGACACATTTCATCCAATGTTTCAACTGGAGTATCCTCAGCTAATTTGAGACCAGTAAAGGAACCATCAGTCTGAAGGACCTGTCCAAAAAACTTGTTGCAACCAATACGACAGCCCATAACACCATAGACTGCTAAACTATCCTTTCCTTTCAGAAGAAGCTGCAAAGGCTCCTGCAAAACGAAGTCTTGATGACAAAAGACTATCCACGCACTCTTGTCAAGGAACCGCTCAATAATTAAGTTAAAGATGTACGGTAAAGGATCATTTTTGTTGTTATATACTGCGATGGCATCTCCATTCTGGACATAGGGACTTGAGCCGAAACAGTTTTGATAAATTGTTGGATTGTTATACACCACAACAAAAACAATTTCTTGAAATTTACTTGGGCTTCGCTCTTTTTGAACCCAAACCTCTAATTCTAAAGGAACTTTGAGCTTGCCTCTTTGCTGCAAACTTCTCTCAAATCGTCTTAAAGCCCTGAAAGCGAGCGAAGACTCCACTGCTTTTAACCAAGACCTTGGAGTAAGCAGTTTTATTCGTTCAGTAAATGGAAAATCAAAAGCTCGAATAAATGGTTTGCATTGAAAACCCAACTTCGTTACAACGCTTTGAAACCATTTTTCGTCTAAATAGTGAAGGTGAAAAAGTTTCTTGGCTCCACTTCCTTTCCTATGAGGACAACGAACGACGATCTTCCTCTTGGAAACTCTGCACATCTCCTTTAACATCAAAAGCGGATTAGGAACATGCTCAATCACATGACTGGAAAAGACGACAGCAAAAACGCTGTCCTTGAAAGGCAAATGCCCAGCATCAGCAACCACAAAGTTAGGAATCACTTTAGGATTTAGAAACTCTCCACTTTTCTGGTCTCCCTCTTGACTATTCCATCCACGAACAAAAAAATCTACATTCACATCTCCGCTAGGCTTAGAACCACAGCCAACATCTAACCTCAACTTAGTCGTATCTAACTCGCTTGGGAAACGAGTCCTTTTTCCTAAATCTCCTAGTGTAACATCAAAGCCACGAATGGACTTCTCAGTTTTTCCATCTGGGTCCTCCAATGGCATTCACACCATTCAGTCGATTTATTGCTTAGGTGCCCTCAGCTATTTGCTCTTTCCACAATTTCTTCAATTACGCCAATTTCAACATTATCGCTGCATACTACTTGATTACGCCTTTTCTTCAAAGTGAAATCGGTTGAGTATCCCCGCATAATCCCGAAGAATGACACGAGTCTAATTAACGGATATACATAAACAATTTGCCAACACCCTTGCCTGTATGCGACTTGCGTCCCTCGAAACGGGCTAAAAGCGGTATGTCGCAAACTCCGATACCACTTTACTCCTTTTTCTTCTACAGCTTTATTTATTTCTTTTTGGCACACCCCATACCAATAATTGCGCTTTAGCTCGTCAAACAATCCTTCTCGCAAATGGATACTTCTCACATCATAATTAACATTCCAGCAGTAACCATGCTTAAGCAGTTCTTTAGCTAAAACTGTATCAACCCCCGCACCGCCATTTAACTTTGGAAACCCACCTATTTTCCGAATGATGTCTGTCTGATAAATAGTATTGTCAAGAGTTTTGCCATACAAAAAATTTAATTCTGCGCGATAAATTTCTGTAACATATTCCTGTAACCTTCTTAGCGCAAAAGGCTTATCAGGCATTCTAATCCCCGAAGCAACAACAACTTTATCCTTCTCTAACACAGAAGGAATATTGAACCACCAATCTTTTGCCAACAATAGGTCTTGCTCGAAACTTATGAAACAATCTGAATCTACGTGTTTCAAAGCGGTATTAGCTCCATCACTAATACCTGTTCCTTCGTTAAGAATAACCCGCCAACCGAATGCTTGGGCAATCTCTCTTGTATCGTCTATGCTGTCATCGTCAATGATCAGAGGTTGACAAACTTTTTAGGTATAACTTCGCCAATTCTTTTTAGCACTTGTGGTAATGTTCTGCTCCCATTCTTCGTCCACATAACTAAGTCAACCTTCAACAGTATTCGCCTCTGAATCACCAAACAATAAATACGCGACGAACATACAAGCAAATAAAACCAAAACGCTGACCATTTGAGCAGGCAAAAATAAGACGCGTTTAAGAGACTGCTTTCTCGTACGCGGATGATCACCAGGATCCCACCAGGTCAACAGATCCCCTTTAACGCTCCTGATTGCCCATTTCAAAAAGAACAGCTTTCCTGCTGCCTCCTTTACCTCGACTTTCGCTTTGGTTATCGTTTTTTCCTCTGTCTGCTCTTCACCTTGTAAGTCGAGAATTACACCGCTTTCTTCTTCAGCTTCCTGCACTTCTTTTCGCCGCTTGCAGCTTGACAGTGAAACACGGCTATTGCTTCAAACATTTATTATACTTCAGAAGCCTGAATACAGATTATAGATTCATAATTAGGGATAAATGCTGAAAACAAGCGTTATGCTTGGAATATTGCCGAACTAAAAAAGAATAAAAAAATGGTTGGCTTGTTTTGCTAACCCTTTATGTTTCTACGCTTGTTCTTTCCTGCGTCGATGCGACAGTGGATATTTCTGGAAGCTGCGCTTTCAGTTTACGTTCTGCGGCTGTTTCCGCTTCCGACAGAATCTTTTCCGCCTCCAAGCTTGCGGTTCCGATGTCCACTGGCGTGCCCACGTCTTGGTGGGTTGTGGAAACTATGTCGGTCAGCAAAGTGCCGATGTTTTCAAGTTCACGACCAGCCTCCGGAAAAACACCCGACATTCCAGAACGGATATTGTTAAGCACGCCCGCCGCCGGCGCTATCACCGTCACTACGTCGCCTAACTCTGAGACCGTGTTCAGCCGTAACGAAACGCTTTCTAAAGCCAGAGACGCGTGCATCAGCATTTTCTCAACCTTGCGTATCTCCGCCAACTCGCCAGCCAGAACGTTCGCGCGCAGCGTGTCCCTCTCCGAAAGCGCCTTAACGGTGCGCCTGAACAGCTCGGCATCACGCTGCTCAAAACGGCTTTGCGCGTTATTCAACTTTTGCTTTTGAACCTCAATCCGCTGGAGAACCGTGCTAATCTGCTTCTTTAAACCCACAGAAGGCTTACCCGCATCCTTAATCTTTGATAAAAACGACGGCTGCTGAGGCTTTTCATTCCATCTATCAACGAACCCGTCAACCAAAATCCATTTCTCTCCTAATCTTTCACCTTGCCTTCTCTAGGGAAGCGACTGCATAAAAAACTGTTTGAACAGGCAAGCTAAAATCCACCACACCGCAAAAACCAGTTTTAAACTGTTCATTTTAAAAGCTGCAAGCCTAGACGCCCCCAGTTCCAAGTAGCTTATTAAAGGCGTAACGAAGCAGGCTGAAAACCTGCTTTTATACTGAAGAGCCACCCATGTTTCCTTTTTACTCAAATAAGCAAAAAATCAGCATCTGTTTTCCTTCAGATTTACATATTTTTAAGTGAAGCCTGCAAGGTTTTCGCTTTGAAATCCCATGGTTAGAATGCCGAAGCAGACACAATTCCAACGTTGAGCGGTTAGTTCAGTTTCTTCACTTCAAAAGCCAGAATTTTATGGCAGTTAATGCACCTTGTCAAAACTAACTCGAACCCGTTCAGTATGTCGAAACGCGTCTGCGTGTAGCGCCTCTGCTTTGCATGGTCGCAAGTGACTTGACTGATAGAAACCAGCCTGTCCTCTCCCATTCTCCCTTCCCGCAATTCATCCTTTGCTTAGGCTAGTAAATAACTCTTATGAAAGAATCTTCTATTCGGCAAAACAGCAGGCAATCTTAAGAAGTGATGGCCACGCCGCTGGTTCAAACTGCTGCTTACACGCGATTGAAATAAAAAGCCGTGACCTTTCTCGACTTATTCTTGTTTCGATGCAGCTTCTTATCCTTGGGCGGTACTACTTTCTGCGAGTTCTTGCTTGTGATAAAAACCGAGCCACCATCCGCCAAATACTTTTCAATCCTCGCGAAATCAACATGCTCCGCCTCTTGAACTTCAACGTCTTCGCTCCTGTCGTTATCCAACAGCAACACCTGGAAAACCCGAGGCTTCTCCTTTTTGATTTCAATTAAACTCTTCAACATTGTTTTTTCATCTTCTGATTCTTCTACAATGATAGTGATTGTGTAGCCGAAAATTTTTAAAGATATGTGACTGTCGCACCACAACAACAGTGCAACTTGCTTTATTGAAAAATGAAGTTGAGAATGTCACGTTTTTCTTTCAGCGAATCCACTATTAAATCCGCATTTGCTTTTTGAAGCATGCTTCTGGAATGCACGCCTGTGAGAACCGCGATGCACTTCATTTTTGCCGTTTTGGCAGCTTCAACTCCGAAAGTTGAGTCTTCAACGACAACACATTTTTCTGGCATGCTTTTCAGCTTACGCGCGCATTTTAAGAAGATTTCAGGGTTAGGCTTAGGATTGACCACATCGTCGGCTGTCACGACGGCGCCGAAAAACCGTTTAATATCCATCATTTTGAGCATGTGGCTTATGACTGCACGGTCGTTCATAGAAGCCAAGCCTAATTTGGCTTTGCCACGCAAAGATTGCAAAAGCTGCAGTGCCCCACCGAACAGGTTCACTTCTGCGCTCATTCCAATCTCGTTCCGAATTTTCGTTTCAACCAAGCGCTTAATCAACGCCTCATCAAAGCTTGTCTCAGAAGAACGCAGTATTTCTCTGAAAGTTTCCGCCGAGCCTATTCCGATGCGCTGCTCAATGAACGCATCGCTTATTTTGCAGTTGATTTCGCTTAGGGCTTTCTGAAAGGAAGCCACAACAACCTGGCGGGTGTCAGCGAGGGTTCCATCCCAGTCGAATACGACAGCGTCGAACATTTCAGAAGCCTGTAAGACCTAGCCTACTGCGCGTTAAAGCCGAGTTGCTCGCGGATGAGTTGGCTTTTTTTAGCTGCTTCCCCGATGGCTCGCATGAGCGACTGCCTGATCTGGCTTCCTTCAAGTTCGTATATGGCTTCGATTGTGGTTCCGCCTGGAGTTGTGACCATGTCCTTTATCTTCGCCGGGTGCTCTTGCAGTTCGATAATTAGCTTGCCTGTTCCTAGAACGGTTTGGGCTGCGCTGGTCAACGCGATGTTCCTGGGTAAGCCCACCTTCAATCCCGCGTACATGAGCGCCTCCACTATTATTGAGAGGTATCCAGGTCCGCTGCCGCTCAGGGCAGTTATAGCGTCCATGTACTTCTCGTCAACCTCCTCACAGATGCCCATCATGTTCAGCAAAGCCTTGACCTTCTCCTTGTCTTCTTGGGTTACGTTTTCGTCGCAACAGTACGCCGTGTAAGAAGCCTGCACTAAAGCGCCCACGTTCGGCATGATGCGGACGATTTTAGCTTCAGGGATGAATTTTTTAACGAATTTCAGGGGAACAGTGGCAGCCACAGAGATTACCAGTTTGCCTTTGGCTTCTAGTCTGATCTCTTTTAGAACGTTTTCCACGTCGCCCGGCTTGACCACGATGAAAAGGATGTCAGCGTCAGCCGTGACTTTCCGGTTGTCCGTGCTTGTGGCTACGCCATTTTTTTCTTGCTCTCGAAGTCTTTCGGGTCGAACATCGGCGGCGGTTATCTTGCCTGAATACCCGCTTTTAAGAAGGCTTTTCACTATGGCACCGCCCATCATTCCTGCGCCTATCACGGCAATTTTATCGTTCATGAGACAGCCACTCTTTGCTTTAACTACTTAGCTTCTGCTCTTAAACCTTTGTTGCACGCTTCAAGGAAAAAGTTGCCGCCTAGGCAACTGACACGGCCTCTCGCAGCAACTCCTGCACTGTTAAGGCGGGCGCATCCGTTCTAACGCCTCGAGAGTTGAAGTGCGTTGGAAAAGCCTGAAACCCCCTATCGCGCAGTTTCCGAAGCACCGCGGAGACGGAAGGCACAGGCAAAGCTAATTTGTCGCTGATTTTGTCAATAACATAATACGTTGCCGGCGCCTCAGCCTCGTCCTCCGCCAAATCCAGAAGCTTGGCGATTTTTCCGCTGTTCCGCAACGCCGTGCGCTTATTTTCCTGCGCTATAAACTCGCAGAATTGCCTGTCGAAGATTTTTCCCAGCCACAGCGGTCCTGCCCAATCCATTTTGGAGCCGCACTCAGGGCATTTTTCGAAAAACTTCACGGAAAGCGCCTTCGCGGTCTCCCTGTGAAAACAATTAAAGCAATGCAGCACGTACCCAAGGCTTTTGATGCCGGCATCCGCCTTTTTTGCGCCGTAGCCGATTTGCGCGTAAACTCGGATGTAATGGTCTGTGGAGTGGCTGAAGACGACGCGGACGCCGATGTCGTGCTTCGCCGCAACCGTGGCTACGCAGCCGGCTAAGAGACGAACCGCAAGCTCGTGGCAGTACTCGGTGCGCAGGGGTCTTCCACCGTACTTCCTTACACAGGCTTTCGCGTGTACTCCGCACAGCGGCGCCAAATCGGTCGCGGTCACGGCTAAAAGACCCTTGTTTCGGAGGGCTCGGACGGCTGAATCCAAATAAGGCACGGGAGAACCGAACGGGTCGATGTCCACCACGTCGAATCTTCTGCGGGGTGCGCCGTGGCAGCTTAACAGGCAATTCGCGTCCTTGTGCTCAACGGTGACGCGGTCTTGCAGCCCGTTCAATTGCACGTTTTGTTCCGCAAGTCGGTAAGCTCTCGTGTTGATGTCGCTCGCCACCACTTGCTTGACGCCTTGGATTTCGGTAGCGAGGCGGACGGCTCTGACACCAGTGCTAGTTAAGGGTTCGCAAATGCTGATTTCCCTGTTCACGAGGCGCTGGTAAGCCTGAAAAGCCAACACGGCTAGGTCACGGTTCAACTCCATAACTGGGTTGTAGAACACTGGCGCTTTAGAAGGCGCGTAATCAGAGGGCTGCTTTTTGTAGGCTTGGAGCTTCGGAACGAGGGCTTTCACTTTGCCTTCCTGAATTGTTTCGGTTGGAAAATCCGCTGTGAATTCCGGTTCTGCCATGGGTTCCTGCCCTTCTTTTCGCGTGGGTTATGAGAAGAAATTTATGGACATATTAGACTTCTGGTTCAGAGGCGAATATGCATTGCAGAAGCGCGTGCTGCTTTTAACGGGCAACCCAGGCGTGGGAAAAACCACTGTGCTGATGAAGACGGTTAATGCCCTGAAAGAGAGGGGAATCTGCGTGGGCGGTATGATAAGCCGCGAAGCACGTGAAGGCGGAACGCGTGTGGGCTTCGAGATTTTGGATGTGAACACCGGCAGACACGGATGGCTGGCGCATGTCGACCAGAAAGCGGGTCCTCAGGTCGGCAGATACCGCGTGAACATTGAAGACCTTAACGGTATAGGTGCTCAAGCTGTAACAGACGCTGTGGAGAACTGTGATGTTGTTGCTATAGATGAGGTTGGACCTATGGAGTTGTTTTCCGCAAAGTTCAAGGAAGCCGTGCGGAAGGCACTGGAGAGCCGCAAGCCCATTTTAGCCGTTGTCCACTGGAAAGCCAATGACAGGCTGATAAACGAAGCCAAAAGCCGCGAAGACCACGAAACGTTCACAGTTACACACGAGAACAGGGATAAATTACCTGAAGTAGTAACTGAAAAAGCGATCAAGTTCCTAAATGAAATGTAAGGAAAGCGCTTGAGGCAAAGCGGTCAAACGGCACGTAAACGTCCTGTTTATACGCGCATTAAGCGGAGGTTTTGGTTGATAAACAGACATAGGAACCTAGCTCGTCTGTAATGTACACTTCAGTAAACCCTGCCTGCTTCAAAAGCCGCTTCATTCCCGCTTCGTCAGGAAGCATGTCGTGAGCGACCACTGCCGCGTTGCGGTGATGAGCTTCTACCTCCTTGCTGCTGAGAGCATGGGCAATGATGAGCTTGCCGCCAGGTTTTAGCACGCGATTCAGCTGGGTCAGCGCTTCCTCTTTATTTTCCAAGTGAGGGAACAAGCCGAAGCAGGTGACGGCGTCAAAAGATTCTGAGGGGAAATCGAGTTTTTCAACCTGCTGAACCGCGACGTTGACGTTCGGGAGACTGGCATATTTCGAGTTGCATATTTCAACCATTTTCTCCGCGAAATCGACGGCTGTAACGTGCCCTGTTGACCCAACAGCTTCCAGCAGGAAAGGAATCAGGATGCCTGTGCCTGTGCCCACATCTAAAACTCTTTGACCCTGCTTCAGTTGAAAGGTAGGGACTAGTTGACTTAGAAAGTCTGCTAATCCCTGAGTTTGGAACCGCTCATCCCAAGATACGGCAATGTTGTTGAAGAACTCTTGGCGATTCGTCATTCAGAATCACGCATGAAGTTGGGTTGTGTTTCCTTGTATCCGGTGTTCTTGACTGCGACTTTGCGGGCGTCTAGCCCTGTCACCAAAGAGGTTCCTATGGCACCGCCTATGACTCCGCCCACGGTGTGCAGTCCTGCCCAGCCAAGGGCTCCGCCCACTGGGGCTAACGCTGGTCCAGCCATGAAGAACGTGCCGATTATGTACCCTGCTAAAGCCGCTGAAACGATTGAAATCGGCATCATGCTTGCAATGGTGTAAGCCTTCTTGCTAAACGGCTTGTTAAATCCGACGACGGAAATGGTCAAGTCGAAGAATATGCTGGCGGCTGTGAATCCTAGGAAGTGAACGGCGTTGGGGACTAGTGCAAAGTTTATGACAGTGGCTATGGCACCGACTATAGTTATGGCTCCGAATTTTCTTACCCACCAGGCAGCCAAGGTCAGCACTGAGAAGCCGATGAGGTCGCAGAAGAAGGGGAGATGTGTCATGCTGAAGAAGACTGGTGCGAAAATGGAGTTTAATACGCCCCATAGGGCTGCGCATATTGCTATTGCCGCTACGTCTCGTGTGTTGAAGTAGGTCACGTCGCCACATCCAGTAATACTTTTCTAAATAAAAGTAACACTGTAGCCTATTTAACCTTTGCGGCAAACAACACTAAAAAACCGCCAACAACAACCTAACCCAGCACTTCCAACCCAAAAAACTAATTAGAACACGTGTTCCATCCTTCGTTCAATGTTCCTGCCTATATAAAAGGGAGGGGGTACACCTCTGAGCACTATCGTCCGGAAGAAATGGGTGTCTAAAGTTTTATAGCCTGCAACTCCTACTTAGCCATTTTTGAGGGGAGTTTGCACGTGTTGGTTGCGGGTGTTGACGAGGCAGGTCGCGGCTGCGTGATCGGTCCGCTAGTTGTGGCTGGGGTCTTGATAACTGAAGAGAATCTGCACATCTTAAGCCGGTTGGGTGTGAAGGATTCGAAGCTTCTTTCGCCGAAGAAACGCGAGGCACTTTTCATCGAAATCGCGGCGTTAGCGGAAAGGCAGCATGTCGTGAGGCTTTCGCCCAGGGAAATTGACCGCGTGGTGGAAAGCAGTAGGAAGCTGCATAAGCTGAACAGGTTGGAAGCGGAAACTATGGCGCAGGTGATAAACGCTTTGAAGCCGGATGAGGCTTATGTGGATGCTGCTGATGTGCTTGAGGAGCGCTTTAAGCATCACATTCAAGAGAGCTTAACCGTTAAGGCAAAGATTACTTCGAGGCATAAGGCTGACAAGATTTACCCTATTGTCTCCGCCGCTTCCATCATTGCGAAAGTGGAACGCGACAAGGAAATCGCGGCTTTGAGAGGCGTGTACGGCGACTTCGGCAGCGGATACCTGACAGACAAGAAAACCATGCTTTTCCTAAAGCAGTGGTTGCAAACACACGCCGAATATCCTGATTGCGTGAGAACATCTTGGAAGCCCGCAAAACAAGCCAAAAACGAAAAGGGCACTGTACAAAAGAAGCTCGCCTAGGCAGCGGCTACCAGGTCTGCTGGGGACCGCATCGCGGATAATTCATCCATGCAAACACAAGATACGTCCTTGCTGAAGATCTTCGTTTTTTCCGTTATCAAAACAGGTCGCGCACGGATCACGTTGCATACGCTTGTGATTTCTTCAATTCGTTTGTCTAGGTTCCTTTCGCCGCTTACAGCAACACAGCCCACGATTACCTCCCTGTCTTTTGGAATATTCATGATAAAATCGAAGGGTGCCCTGTACACGGGGGAAATGTCGCAAAAAGCAAACTTTCTGAAAACCTTTTGGAGGAGTGCTTTGCCGGTGATTGCTTGTTGCGCTTTTATGCGGAGGCATTGACGTTGTTTTCGAGTTCTTTCCAGAACGTTTATCGGCTTCGCCACTGGAGCCCCTAACGTTTCAGCTAGTTTGTAGGCTGATTTCACGGATGCTTTAGCCATGCCTCTTTCGTAGCCGTAAAGGGTTCTGCGGGAAACTCCTATCATGGCGGCGAGTTTGCCGATGGAGAGACCTAGCTCTTTTCTTCGCTTTTCAACCAGTTCGCCGTCGACTTCGACAGAGTAACCGCCAGGTGCAGCGTAGATCAGCGGATTCGCCGTTTGGAGCGCTATGTTCCTGATGGTTTTTTCGGTTACCACGAAAATTGCGTTTCGCGAATACACCGTGTCATCTTCGAGTAGCTTGCCGTGTGCTTGCTGGCTGATCACCAGCGAAGAGGCGGAAACGCGACCAGCTATCACTTTCAGCTCTCGAGCGCTCTGAGGGGAAAAGGTGTCCGCATCAGAGTTAACTTTCACTAAAATGGTTTTGTCCTCTTTCCTTGCTGCAAAGTCAAAGCAGCTTGGGCGTGAACAGCATATCTGGGAAACCTGAAAACCAGCTTCTTTCAACGCAACCCCAAGGTGGACCGCGTTTTCCATTTCCCAATGGTTCATCTGCCGTCACTGCCTAAATAATCAACGCTGAAAAATATAAACAATACTTTTTCCACAAGCATACCAACTGCACCTTCACGGGACACACAGCGAACAAACACGAAAACACCACCACAGCAACCGCAGCTTTCCAACACTTCTAATAATCAATTAACCAGAAAGCGAAAAGGCCACTCAAACCACAACCAAAAACAATAGGCAACTACTGCTCGGTGTTAAATCAAATACGCTGAGCAACTATCATGGCGTGCGCCTTGTCATAAGGCTCCAAACGCACGATTTCCTTAACGTCAAAGCCGCGTTTCTTCAAGACTTTAGCTTCCTGCTTGTAGACCGCTGCTGGGTCCTTCGTCACGTCGATACTCTGAGCTTTCACAGCCAACATAACCCAACCTAAAGGCTTGAGGAAAACGTCAGCGTTATCCGCCAAAATCTTGGCTTGCTCAGGCTGAGCTACGTCACAGTAAATGCAATCCACTTTTCCCGCGATGAACATGGAGTATTTCTCTGGAAAACGCGCGTCCTCAAGAAACGGCGACATGTTAAGCCTGTAAGCCGCCACGTTGTTGACTAATTCTCTTATTGATCGTGAGGCGAACTCCACGCAGTAAACGTGGCCTTCTTCGCCGATGATGTCTGAAACGTGGCTCGGCGTGGTTCCAGAAGCAGCACCAAGATAAAGGACCCGATTGCCTGGCGCTATGGGAACCGTCTTTACGCCTTTGAGGATGACGGCTGCCAGCTTGCTCCTGAAAGCATCCCAAACCCGATACTCAACCCGCTTGAAGTGGACGAGCCGTTCGCCGTAAACGGTTCTGCCCGGAGCTAAGTTCCGCGTGGCTAACCGCTGCGCGCCGTCCTCCAAAGTGACCTGATAAACTTCTGCGAACTGCGGGTGGGGCTTAACCTTTACGTGCACGCCTGTCCTTTCTCCGCCTTTTGTCTCGCCGCCACTGCTCCCTGCGGCCTGGTCTCTGCTCCCTCCATTCAGGCTTAGGCTGCTTTTCTTTCGGTGGAGGCGGCTCCTTATACTTTTCGCGTATCTCCGCCAGCCTCTTGTCAATATCAGCCTTCAAAGCTTCACCAGCATATTTGCCTCCGAAAGCGTCAATCCGCGCGGCAATGGCCAATTTTCCGGCTAAGGCTCTAGCGATTTTGCCTCTCTGCCACCTTTTAGCGTCATGCAGCAAAGCGTGCTGGAAGATCAAGCCGTGCTTAGGCGGTCTCGCTCCCGTTTTCAGTGAGCGGAACAAGGCTTTCTCTGCGCCTAAAACCTGAATGGTGCTGGCGGGTCTCATGGCAAGATTCTGCAGGCTCCCCGCAATAGCGATTAACCGTGCGCCTAGAAGCGCGCCGGCTACTGCTTTGGTGTTGGGTGCTACTTCCTCCATGGTTTTGTCCACGTAGTTTTCCATGTCTTTTCGCAGTTCGTAAAGTTCCAGCACGTTTTTGCTTAAGGCTTGAATTTCTGCAAGGTCTTGCTCCGCCATGTCTGCGCCCATGGAAGATTCAGCCACCTTCGCGATGTTCTCAGCCCGTTCTTTAGGAAGACCCTCTTTCTCAAGAGCCTCAAACGAAAAGTTGTCTCTGTAGCCCAAGTTCATGACGAGGCGCGCGTACGTTTCATGTTTTTCGATTAGCCGGTCAAGCTCTGGAAAGTGGACGCCGTACCATTCCCTGAGGCGACCCATAAACAAGTTTACGGTTCTGTCCAAATCGTCAAGCGTCTGAATAGCCTGGGCGATTACCAAATCCCTCTTTTCCGCGGCGCCCTTAACACGCAGTTTAGCGAGTTCCATGCTGACATTGCGATTCCACACTGCAAGCTCCTTAGCGTCCTTAACAAAGCCCGTTTCAACCGCAATCTGCTCCATGCGACCTCGCAGAGTATCAGCTTCTGAAGCCGTTGCGACTTCAACGTTAACATTCAGCCTGCGCTGCACCTCGTCAGCTACGCCTGCATTGTCGAAAACGAAAGCGTCATAACCCGCACCCTGAAGCGAAGTAATCAATGCGGTGACTTCGGAGATTTTCCCAGACTCGATTTTCATCAGGCTCTTGGCTGCCTGCTGCGGCTTCTTCGAAAACAACACCTTATCCGCCACGTTGCCCTGCTCGTCAAAAGCCGCAAACCCGAAGGGAAACTGAACTATCACAGCTTTCATCATCTAAGCCCCATATTCATAAGCTAACTATTGCATGGCACCGTCTTAATAAATAGTTGTTGATTGTTTCACAACTCAGCACGATTCTTCTTAATAATCGAATTTTTTAAATGTAACTATAGAGTTTGTATTGTGATTGTATTGATACAGTCACAAAGCTTTTAATTTTTTTGCTTATGCTATAATATTAGCGCTCTTTCCAAAAGAGACTTTTGATTTACGTCTGTCTTTCTGGGTAAGAGACGCAATCATGGAGAATAGAGAATGCAAAATAAGAGAACAACAACCGCTTTCGTAGCGATAGCTATCTTAACAATACTGGTTTCAAGCATCTGGCTCGTGTCCGCAGCGCCACCCAACCCTGCTCTTTTAGACCCTAAAACCATTCCAAAATACGTTAACCAACTCGTAGCCGCAATACCCGTTTATGAACCAACAAATGTTACCGACGGCATGGGAAACACAATTCAGCAAGACTACACTGTCAACATGACCTACTTCAGAGAACAAATCCTTCCGACCGGTACGCCATTGGTCGGTAGCCCCGATGGCAAGACACCTGTGTGGGGTTATCAAGGCCAAGTCCGTCTACTAGATGGAACAGTACTGCCAACTTTCGAATTCTCGCCATCAGCAACTTTCATATCTACCCGCGGCATACCAAGCAACGTAACTTGGGTAAACAACATCGACCAGCCACAATTTCTGCCAGTTGACCCGACAATCCACTGGGCAAACCCAAACAACATGCCAATGGGCATGAATTTGATGCCGCCATATCCGCTTTTCCCGCCTGGATTCGATGGCACAATAACAGCCACTAACCCCAATGGATACAACGCCCAAGCACCAGTTCCACTGGTTCCACACCTACATGGTGGCGAAGTACAATCGTGGTCTGACGGAGGCCCAGATTCATGGTGGACATACAACGGAATTCTCGGACCCACATACAGCACAAACGGAGTATTCTCAACCACGCCAAGCAACAACGCAACATACTATTACCCGAACGCCCAGAACCCAGCCACACTATGGTACCACGACCATGCATTAGGCATGACACGACTCAACGTCATGTCAGGACTAGCAGGATTCTACTTGCTAAAGGATCCAGCCGACACCTTCGATCAGTATTTGACGCAGCTCTTCCCTTACGGAGTTTCCGAAATTCCACTTGCCATTCAAGACCGAAGCTTCTATGCCAACGGCGAACTCTGGTTCCCAACAGTCGGAATCAACCCAACTATCCATCCATACTGGATGCCAGAATTCTTCGGCAACACCATAATGGTCAACGGCAAAGTCTGGCCAAACCTTGACGTAACGCCAGGCTGGTACCGCTTCAGAATCCTAGACGGATCCAACGCACGCTTTTACACTCTAAGCTTTGACAACAAGATGCCTTTCACAGTGATCGGATCAGACGGAGGATACCTAATGCAACCAGCAACGGTGACGTCTTTGACAATCGCGCCAGGCGAGAGATACGACATACTTGTCGACTTCTCAGCGGTGCCAGTAGGCACAAAAATAATCATGAAAAACACTGCAAGAGCACCCTTCCCAGGCGGAGCACCAGCAGACCCGCAAACAGTCGGTCAAATAATGCAGTTCACAGTCACAGCGACTTCAGCCAATCCGGGCGCAGCAGCTCCAGTTCTGCCGACCACAGGCTTAAACCCAACGCTTCCTCTCGGAGCCTTCCCGACACTGGCAGCGCCACCCAACACACAGCAAAGAATCAGAACATTGTTCGAGGTTATGGGTCCCGCCGGTCCAGTAATGGTAACAGTCAACGGCCAACTATGGGACGGCGTGCTCACTGAAACACCGACGAACGGAACCACAGAAGACTGGGTCATCGTCAACCTCACAGGAGACACACACCCAATCCACACTCACCTTGCAACGTTCCAGGTTGTCAGCCGCCAGAGATTCCAAACCAACAAGTACATGAAAGACTGGCTAGCCATCAACGCGGCAGGAGGCTTACCCCCGTTCCCGACCGAGTACGTCCCAGCAGAGCTGAACCCAATACCGTACCTTCAGGGCAAACCCACCACGGCACTTCCAAGCGAGATGGGATGGAAAGACACAGTGCAAATGAACCCGGGCGAAGTCACAGTGATCCGCATACGATTCCTACAGCAAGATGGCATGGCTTATCCGTTCGATCCAACCCAAGGGCCAGGATACGTTTGGCATTGCCACATCGTTGACCACGAAGACAACGAAATGATGCGACCCTACGTAGTTGTTAAGTAGCTTCAACACGCTCTTTCCCTTTTTTTCTTCTAAGCCAATTTCCGTTTCGAAGTCTTCTCTCTTTCTTACATGAACTTAATTGTTTAGTTGGAGACGATTTTCGATACGAGCTGTTTTTTTGTGTATCCGTAAGAGAACTTGCTGAGAGTATTTCCTGGCTTGCCATAATGGCTAAGTTTGTCTTTTTCGGGGTTGATGTTTCATGCTCGCGAACCGTTTTTTGTCAATAATGTGATAGTCTTTCCGAGCACGCGACCAGCATATTTGGATCCTAATAGAAATACGATGCAGAAAACTATAGGGGAGGGGATCTCCTCAGAGCAGCAACTCCATCAGAACTATTTATAGTATATAAAAGGGGGCTATAGTCTTGTGTGAGCGCATCAGTTCTCGTCTACTTGCTCCTCAATCCGCGCGAAATCGCACGCCAGAATCCATACCTAAAGTTTAAACTGTGGCTTAGGTAATTAGGTATGAGCTGTTTGAGGGGAAACGAGAGTGGTGAATCTTCCGCATCGTGCACGCGGCGTAAAAGTTCTAAAAGCCGTTTCTTCACCCCTCAGACTGCAAATCCTGAACTTGGTTTTTGACAAAGGTTCCCTTTCTTACACCGAGTTGATGAACTCGTTAAAGATGAACCCCAGCAGGGACGCTGGAAGATTCGCGTACCACCTCAAGTTTTTACTCGGAGCAGATTTGCTTGAAGCCGACGCTGACACTAAAAAGTACGTTTTGACCGATCTGGGCAAAATGGTGCTTGACGTTGCGGACCGAGTGGAAAAGAAAGCCGACAAACCTCGCGGAATGCTCGTTCGCACCTCACACTATACGTTGGAAGAGTTTGACGCGAACAAAATAGCTAACTCGCTCATAAAAGAAGCCAAAGTGCCCCCTGAACTCGCGAAGAAAGCGGCTAAGGAAGCGGAAAAACGCCTGCGCAAGTCGAAAACCAAGTACTTGACGGCTCCACTGGTTAGAGAAGTTGTGAACGCCATTCTGGTTGAAAAGGGATTCGCGGATTACAGGCATAAGCTTACGCGGTTAGGCATGCCAGTTCATGAAGTAACCACTTTAATAGACGACAAAGACAGCGCTCAAGACTCAACCGCCATCCTTTCGAAAGCGGGAAAAGCAGTGCTCAGCGAATACACGCTTTTGAACGTTTTTCCAAGAGACATCGCCGACGCTCACGTCTCCGGTGCCATTCACGTGAAAGGTTTAGGAACTTGGATTCTGAAACCAAACGAAATAATGCATGATCTGAGATTTTTCTTTCAGCATGGACTCAAACAGACCAGCCAACTTCAACTTTCAACGGAGCCTCCCAAAAGTTTTGAATCCGCACTGTCAACCGCCTTCAACGTACTCTTACACACAAGCAGAGAAACAGACGAAACTCAAACTTGCGACTACTTCAACATTTTTCTGGCACCCTTCGTAAAAGGTGCGGACACTGCGGCAGTAAAGGAAAGCCTGCGCCTGTTCATTTTAAACGTGAATCAACACGCGGACGCGACGCTGGGACTGGAGCTTTCAACCCCTAAATTCTTGGCGCAAAAAGCAGCCGTTGGCCCCGAGGGAAAAACATGCGGCAAGTACGGAGACTTTGCCGAAGAAAGCCTGTTGTTAGCGTCGCTTGCCATCGAAGTGTTCACGGAAGAAAGCTCTCCAAAACCGCTGCTTAACCCGAAACTCGTTCTTAAAATCAACAAAGAAACCTCGGCGGATGAAAACGCAAGAGCCGTTCTCTTGAAAGCCCACAGTTTGGCGGCGAAGGGTGGGACAATATACTTTGCCCACGCCCTGCAAAAGGGAGAAGAAAACGCGGTTTTTTCCGCTTCAGGATGCAAGCTTGAGGCGGATCTGAGTGGGGACTGGGAAACAGACACGCTGCGAACAGGCTGCCTTGGCGTGGTAACAGTTAATCTGCCTCGAATTGTCCATGAAAGCGAGAAAGATCCGAACAATTTTTTCAAAATTTTAAAGGAACGATGCGAGATGGCAGCCCGCGCCTTACGAATCAAATACCGCGGACTCAAGCAGCATGGAAAAGGCACGCTTCCGTTCATAACGCAGCGCTCGAACGGTGACACTTACTTCAGGCTTGAAAACTGCTCTCGCATAATAAATCTTGCAGGTTTCAGAGAGTCTGTGGAGGCTTTTTGCGAGAAAGACATGGCACATGAGAAAAGCGTCAAGTTCGCGGAAGAGATTGTTAAGAACATGTTGGCTTTCAAAAATAAATTCAGCAGAAGGCATGGAAAGCGCTTATTTCCTGCAACTTTGCGTAGCTTTGCAGCTTCAGTGCGCTTGGCACAATTAGATGTTGAAAAGTATGGAGTTGCCAAAGTGAGGTTTTCAGGGACCAGAGAGCAACCCTTCTATTCAACTACGAGACGGTTAAGCCTCCAAGGCGGCGATTTTCTCATAATTCCATCTGAATCTCTGGAAATCGAACAAAAACTTAGGGGTTTAAACGCTGGAGGAAGTTTGAGCATAATAGAGTTGGAAGATGGAGAGCGCAAGCCAGAGGAACTCATGAAATTAACAGAGCATTTGGTTAAGAATCGCTATTTAGAGTTTTTCACTTACCACCGCATAATAACGTATTGCGATAACTGCAAGAAAAGCTGGTTCGGCGTCTTGCACAAGTGTCCTTCCTGCGGCTCTATGAGCACTTTAACAACGTTTGACCGATTCGCATCTACTTAAAACGGTTATTTTACGCCGCCTAGTACCAATGCTAAAAGCGCCATTCTAACCACGATTCCATTCCAGACCTGCTGGAAATAACGCGCCTGCGGTTTGCTGTCAACTTCCGCGGCGATTTCGTCTATGCGTGGAAGCGGATGAAGAATAATCATGTCTTTTTTCGCGTTTTTCAGGGTTTTCAAGTCTATTCTGTAAATGCCTTTGACTTTGGCGTACTCTGCTGGGTCTGGAAAGCGCTCTTTCTGTATTCTTGTGACGTATAAAACGTCTATTTGCGGGATTATTTTGTCCAGATTTGTGTCTTCAGTTATTGAAATCTTGTTTTTTATGGCACGGAGGACTTCGTGCCGCATTCTCAAGGATTCAGGAGAAATCAGGTACAGTTCGATGTTGTAGAAGGAAAGTGCATACGCAAGAGAGTGAACAGTTCGCCCATACCTTAAGTCGCCTACCAACGCGATTTTCAGTCCGTCGATTTTTCCCTTCTCTTTTTGCATCGTATAAAGGTCCATAAGCGCTTGCGTGGGATGTTCTTCTGCTCCGCTGCCTGCGTTTAATACGGGTACTTTGGAAAATTCTGCGGCTAGTTTCGCGGCTCCCTCGAGAGGATGCCTAAGGGCTATTATGTCAGCGTAATTCTCTACAGTGCGCACAGTGTCCGCGAGGTTTTCTCCTTTCCTGACTGAAGCAATCTCAGCTTCGGCGAAGCCTATGGTGGACCCGCCAAGTCTGAGCATTGCAGCCTCAAAGCTTAAGCGTGTGCGAGTGCTGGGTTCAAAAAACAGCGTGGCGAGGATTTTTCCTTTGAGCATGTCTGAGCTTTTCGCGGCGAGTGGTTCCATGGCGCGGCTCTTGTTCAGGATGTAGTTGATTTCTTCGCGGGAGAAGTCTTCGATTGATATTATATCTCTTCCTTTGAACTCCAAGCTGGACACCATAGACAAGAAAGTCGCTAACTGCTAAATAACATTTTTTATGCGCGGAAAGGTCGACTTGAAACAAAAAAGGAAAAAGAGTGAGGTTTTATTTGCCTTTGCCTCTGCCTCGATACATTAGCGCAGCGCAAATTCCAATAACTGCTATAATTGCCAATACCACTATTACGGCGTAGAGGTATTCTGATGGTACTCCTCCGGATGGGGTAGCAGTACCTGCTGGGGCAAATACTGGTTGGTAGTCATAAGTGTAGCCAATTCCGCATTCTGGGCTTAAGGGGTTATCAAGAATGATAGTCGGATGCCCAGATGAGCCAGTGCTTTATCGGGTTGAAATCCGCTGTTAAGTCTTATAGCGTACAGAGCTTGCATGCTAACGCTATCTTTTTGCCGGGTACTCTGCTTCGTTGGTAACTGCAAGAGCTCGTCCTTCGGTTAGGGCTTGAGCGACTTTTCTTCTTGCACTTTGAAGGAGTCTCCAAACAGTGCCTCTTGAAACCCCCATTTCTAATCCTGCCTGCTCCTGGGATAAGCCTTCAAGGTCCACTAATCTCAAAGCTTCTATCTCGGCTGGTTCAATTGTAATGGGGCTGGCGGTTATTCTTGGTTCCGGGATGAATTTTTCTACCTTTGAGGGTGTTGGTATGGTGACTGGTTTGGGGAATCTTCCTCTTCTTCCTCTTCTGCACCGTCTGCGTGACATTGTGATCAGCTTATTTAGGTTGTGCCGTAATACTTATATATTTTTGTGCATTATCTAATAAATGTAAATTGTGCATAAACACAAAAATGGAGGTGAAAGAAAAACATGCCAAGAGGAAACAGAACAGGACCTTGGGGCGCTGGACCCATGACTGGAAGAGCAGTAGGATACTGCGCTGGCTACCCAGTCCCCGGATTCATGAATCCAGGACGCGGATACGGGAGAGGATTTGGTAGAGGCTTTGGCAGAGGATGGGGTAGAGGTTTCGGTAGAGGCTGGTATGCGTACACACCACCCGTAATCGTTCAACCCGCTTACCCGCAGGTATATCCAAAATCGCAGTCTCCAGAACAGGAAGTTGCGGCCTTGGAAAGCTATCAAAAAGAATTGGTGGGAGAGAAAGCAGACCTTGAAAAAGAAATGGACGACATCAAAGCTAGAATCGAAGAGTTAAAAGCAAAACTTGAAAAAGTGACGGAACAACAAACAGAAGCGTGAATGCAATGATTTATGATGTTTGGCGGAGAAGGTGAGCTTGCATGGCGCAAACGGCTTTCGCGAGTTTCCCCATTCCACTAACTCTTTTTTGTTCTGCACAAGCAGTAACAACTGTCAGGTGTTCGCTTGCAAAAAACCTTATTCCCTAAAGCCTTCTAATATCAGAACAGGTATCTCAGATGGCGGTTGAGTCGAACAGGATGCTGGGCGGCATAGGCGCTTTGCTACTGGTTGTGAGCGCTGTCAGTCCGCTTTTGGTTCTTCCCCGACTTTTCGACCTGTATTCAACTAGTGCAGGCGCAGCATCTCCGTTCTTGTCGATATTAGGTTTGGCGGGGTTAGCTGGAATCATACTTTTTATGATTGCCATGAAGGGGTTTGCTGGTGACTACAAGGACGCAGGCATCTTTAACAACGCGCTTTACGGGCTTCTTTCCAGCATAGTCGTGGGTGTGTTGGCTGGCGTCTTCATGGTTGCCATAATATTCATGAACTTGAGCAGCGTGATTCCAACCTTTAACCCTGTTCCCGGAACAATCGACCTTTTTCAGTTTATCATAGGCTACGTGGTACCTGTCATGCCCGTCTTTTCTGTAGCTGGTTTGGTTCAAGCCTTATTTACTATGCGAGCATTCAACCTGCTTGCCGTCAAGTCCGAAGTGCGCTTGTTCAGGACTGCTGGCTGGGCGCTTGTGGCTGGCAGTGTGCTGGGACTTATTCTCGCTTGCGTAGGAGTTTTGCTGTTTTTTGCGGCTTCGGTGTCAGCAGCTACTGTTTTAGTCATACCAATGGCGGGCACAATTGTAAGCTACTTGGCGTGGATATTTGGGGCTAAAGCATTCTTCTCCATAAAGGCGCCATCAAGTCAGCCACTTCAGGCTTCGCCTGCTACTGGGCAAGTGAAATATTGCTCACAGTGTGGAGCGGAAAACCTGCCAGACGCCGTTTTCTGCACACGCTGCGGGAAGAGCCTTGAACTTTGAATTAACGCGGTCTTTAGGTAAGCTGTTACGGTTTTCTCTACCCCTCTACTGGTTTCTGCATTGATTGGCTATTAGGCTTCAAATAGGCTGCGCTGACGCTTGCTGCTCTGCTGAGACTTTGCAGTGTGTGAAGTTTAAATGGGTCAGCACCGCACATCTATGAACAAAACGCGGCAAGAGAGGGTAAAAACATATATCTTCTCATTTGTCCTTTTACTGCTCGCATTCAGGGCGAAACCATGAACTTAACAGATAAGATTCAGAAGCTCAAAAAAGAGAAAAAGGCTGTGATTCTGGCTCATAATTACCAGAGGCCGGAAATTCAGGATATTGCTGATTATGTGGGTGACAGTATCGAATTAAGCCGCAAGGCCATGCTGGAGCAGGATGCGGAGATAATTGTGTTCTCAGCTGTTGATTTTATGGCAGAATCTGCGGCGTTGCTTAACCCTGCGAAGAAGGTGTTGTTGCCTTGTTTGGGTGCGCGTTGTCCGATGGCGCAGATGCTTACTGTGGATGAGATTAAACGTGCCAAGGTGCATTATCCGCATGCTCCCGTGGTTCTTTACGTGAACACGCTTGCTTCGTCCAAAGCTTACTGTGACGTCTGCTGCACCAGCGCTAACGCCGTGGAAGTGATTAACTCGCTTGACGCGGACACGGTGCTTTTCGGTCCAGACCGTAACCTTGCGGAGTACGTGGCTGAGAAAACCGGGAAAACTTTGATTCCGATCCCAGAATGGGGGTTTTGCCCGACACATGTGCTTTTCCAGCCGGAAGACGTGACTATACTCAAGCAGCAGTATCCAGATGCCGTTGTTATGATTCATCCAGAGTGCAGCGCTGAGATGCGCAGAGTAGCTGATTTCGTGGGCAGCACTTCAAAGATGTGTCGTTATGCGCGAGAAACCAGCGCCAAAACCGTTATTGTCGGCACTGAGGAAGGGCTTCTGCATCGTTTGCGTAAAGAGAATCCGCAGAAACAGTTTATTGTAGCGTACAAGGATGCAGTGTGCCCTAACATGAAGCTGACCACGCTTGACAGGCTTTACGCTGCCTTGAAAGAAGAGAAACACGTGGTTAAGGTTCCAGAACCCGTAGCCAGAAAAGCCAGAGCCGCGCTGGAAAGAATGTTTGAGGTAAAGTCGTAGCTTACACGGAAACGATCATGGCTTTGAGGATTTTTACTCCTCTTTTCGTGGCTAACTCGTCGCTTAAATGTCTAATCTCGGACGCTTTTCCCTTCACCGCTATGGCTTCTAAGCAGTCTCGTTCGCCAAGGTGAATGTGCAGGGTGGACGAGATAAGCTCGGAGTGATGGTGCTGTGTGTCGGTTAGTTCGGTTTCCAGTCCTCTAACTTCGTGGTCGTAAACCATTAGCAGCACGCCTGTTTGGTCGGCTTTTTCTTCTTTGAGCCATTTTCTTTCGGAGACGAATAGTCTAACGGCGTCTTGGATTGCTTTGCTGCGGCTTTCGTATCCCATATTTCGTGTGATTTCGTCGAATTCTTTGAGGAGTTCGGGTGGGAATGTTACGCCTACTCGAGTGATTTTTGTCATGAAGGGTCACATGAGATATTGTTAGGTGTTTGACCTAAAAGCTTTTATATGGATGGTAACACTATTTTACTAAAACGTGTTACTGAGCTGATGGAATGCACGTTCCAGATGGACTAATCGCAACAAACCAACCCACAAGCGTGGCAATCGCCGTTGGAATGTGGATAGTCTCCACAGCGTTTCTTGCGTGGTCATGGAAAAAAGCCAAAGCCACATATTCGCGGTCTATAACGGCGTTGCTGGCGGTTTTCATTCCTCTTGCCTCAAGCAGCCCTGACGGACTAGAGCGAGTGGTTCAAAACTTCGGAGTAGCAAAGCACACGCCAACCTGGAACGGAATAATGTCAGACTACGCAATCGCGGCAATCGGAAACCCTTACGTTTCCACTTTGCTGGCAGGTGTCTTCGGAATCTTAATGGTTCTGCTGGCAGGCTTTTTGCTCGGAAAAGCGATGGCACCGAAAAAGCCCAAAGCTCCAGAATAAACTATTCCGCAAAACGTTTGCTAGAAAACCAAAACAGCCGCTGCACTGATATGCTCGGAGACTAGACCCCCTCCCTTTTATATAGACTGATTTTTCTTCTTTTTCTTTTTAGGGTTAGATCAGAACCTTTGTAAGACTATCATAAATTTGTGATTGTTGACGGTCAATCACACAATGTTTATTTGTTCTCTTACCTTATGGTTTGTGTGGTGCTTCCCTAGGTTTGAGCTAGGAGCGATTGTGTGTTTGCGGCATGCGGTTAAGGCTAATGGCGTAGATTAC
>CAZWPI010000008.1:0-35200 GCA_964636055.1 uncultured Candidatus Bathyarchaeia archaeon | reverse complement strand
TATTGGCTGTTTTCTGTTTTGATTGCTAGCCGGCAACTGGGCGGTTAGTCAAGAAATGTTGACTAAGGTTTCAGCTGTTAGTCAAGAAACCTTGACAAAAACCCTTTAATCAGAAATATGAGTAATGATGGTTAGGTGCTCGTGGTGAAAAGCCGAACTGGGCGCAAAACAGCCTTAGGCGTTATCCTGATGCTTTTCTTCTCGAGCTTTTTTGCTTCAGCTTTAATTAACCTGTCAAGGGCTGAAACCTCTGAACCTGTGGTGTTGATTGTAGACGATGACGATCAAACGGCGGATTTTTCGTCTATACAGGCGGCAATTGATGCTGCAAAGATTGGCGACACTGTTTACGTGCGGAGCGGCAATTATTCTGAACATGTTGTAGTTAACAAATGTGTCAAGCTTTTGGGTGAAAATAAATCTTCAACACTGATTGATGGGAATTTCACTGGTGATGTTGTTACAGTCGCGGCGAATAATGTCGAAATCAGTGGTTTCACTATCCAAAATAGCGGCAAAAGAGTTGTTACTGGAGAACTACCACCGCCTGAGGGCCCTGTCTACCAAGGCATGTGTGGGGTGTACGTTAGCGGTTGTACAGGTTCTAACGTCAGTGGCAACGTGGTAAGTGACAATTTTGTTGGACTTAACTTTGAGAGCTGTTCAGGCATTTTAATTTCCGAAAACCAAATAGCGGAAAGCTACGGTGATTGTGGCATCCGGATTGCGTTCTCTTCGTCCGTAACTCTTTCCAAGAATATAATAACTTTGAATAAGAATTGTGGCGCAGTCGTTTTTCAGTGTTCAGCCAGTACAGTTTCGGAAAATCAAATAGTCGATAACTTTGGGCAGGGAGGCATGGTAATTTCCTTTCTGTCTCGTTTTATCACAGTTTCAAAGAATAACATAACTGGAAACGCTTTCCACGGTTTGAACCTTGTTAACGCGTATGAAAACAGCGTTTTTGGAAACAACATGAGCAGCAATTATTACGGCGTCTGCCTTTCTGGCGGCACCAGCAATAAAGTTTACGCAAATTACATACAGGCTAATTATTACGGTGTCGCATTCTACAATTCGCCAAACGACCAAGTTTACAATAACGAACTTGTCAACAATACAAACGACGTATTTAGTTTGATTCCCGCTCCATCTAACAGTTCTGAGCCAATTTTTACGCCTCCTCCATCGGATTCGTCATCCTCACAAACTACGCCAAAGCCTGATTCTCACGTAAACATTAAAATTCAGTCGCCTACAGCGGGACTCTACCAGATAGGCCTGTACGATGCTGTAAAGAACATACCATTACGATTCACTGTGAACGAACCTGTTTCATGGATGGCTTACAGCTTGGACAACAAAGCAAACATCACAATCACGGGGAACACAACCTTAACAATTTCACTCATGGGCTCGCACACCATAGTGGTTTATGCGAAAGATGCTGAAGGAAACATCCACGCATCTAATTTGGTGAGCTTCAAAGTAGCCAGCACTCCTTCCGTTTCAATAAGTTCGCCGAAAAACGCCACAACATACACGACAAGCAACGTTCCAGTTAACATTACGGCTTTAGCCCCAATTACTGGAGTCGAGTTCTTTGAGTATCACCTTGAAGGAACAAGTTATTCAGGTATAATAAACGGAACACAACCAGGCAACCATGAAATGAAAGGTAGCGCCATATTGTCAGGATTGACTAATGGTAACTATACTTTGACAGCTATCGCACACGCATGGCTTACCGGAGCCGTGGGCAGTTCCACGGTCTACTTTACAGTAGATAGCCGAGAACCTTCGGCTAGTCCGTCTCAAAGTCTATCGTCATCTCAGTCTCCAATTTCATCGTTGAGCCAAAGTCTGCTTTCATTTTCTTCTCAGCCACTTTCAAATAACAACTCAGTTCTCTTGATGAGCTTAAACGCAAAAGAGAATGACTGCAGAAAAACCCTAATGGCTATTGTTGCTGTTGTCGGCTCGAGTCTACTCGTTTTCTTTAGGAAACACCGAGAAAAATTGGGGATTAAGCATGACTAAAGGTTTTGCTTTTCTATGTGTTCACGTTTTTCTACTGGCAGCTTCCGTCATAATCTTCAATTGCCAAATAGCATTCAAAATTTTAGAATAGCCCTCGGACCGTTTGGGCTGCACTTTGTTCGGCCAACTCTGGACTGCAGCTAAACCCTTTTTCTTAACCATTGAACATCAACTTGCGGCACGTATCCCTGCACTGAAGAATAAAAACGTTGCATTTTTCCGGCAAATAAGAAGAACATAGGTATTATACTTTAACTCATACGCTACAGACATAGGTAAAGCGTAAACAGCCTTTGGTCTATGTAGTAAAATCGAAAAAGATAATAGAAGGTTTTACCCATTATCATACGGTGCCTTGGTGAAGAAAGCTCTAAAATGAGCTAGCATTGTGTGGTGCTGTTATGAGAAAAATAGCATATACAACAATACTCATATTGGCACTTCTGCTTTCAGGTGCTGAACTAGTAAAAATGGCTGAGGCTAACTTTATGTGGATATTCGCTAATGTTGAACCAGTTCCTGGCACAATTCCTCCGTCTATATCAATAAATAAGCCACAAAACAACACAAGTTACTCTTCAAATAACGTAGCTGTAAACTTCTCAGTAAGGACTGCTGAGTTGAATGGATGGTCCTCATTTATAACTAATGTGGAGTATTCCTTGGATGGAAGCAATCTCATTCAAGTTGCTGAAGGAGAACCTCCACGTGAGCTATTTGATACTGCTCTTAACTTGACCTTATTGCCTTCGGGAAAGCACTCTTTAACTGTTAGAGCAGCTGTTGTTGTGTACAGAAGTGAGCCCTTAGAAAAATTCTTCTTATACAGTAACTCAACAGTCTTCTTTACTGTAGTTGATGTGAATGCCCCAGTCATTTCAAGTTTGTCTGTTATGAACAAAACCTACAGTCAAAATGATTTACCTTTGAACTTTACAGTTGATGAATCAACCTCATGGATGGGCTACAGTCTAGATGGATCGGCTAATGTGACTGTAACTGGCAACTCTACTTTTTCAAAGCTGGCTTCTGGCTCCCACACCTTAACAGTCTATGCGAATGATACATCTGGAAACATGGGTGCTTCAGAATCGATCTATTTTACTGTAGCAGAGCCTTTCCCAACAGCATTAGTGGCAACTGCTTCTGGAGTTTCGGTGGCTGTTGTTGGAGCAAGTCTATTGGTGTACTTCAAGAAACGCAAACATTAAACAACGGATGTCTGTTCACTTTCGCTTTCTGCGTTAACAACTTAGATGAGGAAATATCTCGGGTCTTGATGTGGTGGGCCGGACCGGATTCGGACCGGCGACCTTCTGCACGTCAAGCAGATGTCCTAACCAGGCTAGACGACCGGCCCACGTTTGCTTTTGCAGTGACAAGTTTTCGGTGCCCGATGTATTTATGGGTTTTGCGCGGTGTCCGCAGCCGTTTAATCCGAAATCGGTAATATTCCGTGGCTCGCAGTTCACTACTTAAATGACCAATGCACATTAAGCATAGTTGAGAAGGGAAAGGAGGAGGCAGCCATACTTAGAGTCAGAGCGGTTCCCAGCTTGACCCTTGTTCTGATTGGAACAATGGACTGGTTAACAACCATAATCGGAATCTCGTATTTCGGAGCCGTGGAAAGCAACCCGTTCATGGCGGGCTTAACCAGCACTAGCCTCATAACTTTTACCGCTGTAAAGCTCACAACTACCATGCTCATGGCGTTGCTGTTTTACAAGGCAGAGAAAACACTTCAGGTGGCTCCAAACAAGACCAGCCGCACTTTCATTCTCACCCGCGTCATTCTTCGGGTCGCATATGTCGTAACTACGGCGCTGCTTTTGGCGGCGGTCGTGAACAACCTGCTAGTAGTTGCCCACGTCATCTAAACGCGTGAACCCGAACAGTTAATAGGGTTTTCAACAATCACATTCGTTCATAAAAGCTGGGACGCAAGCTGCAAGCCGACTTCAAGCCGATGGTTGTTTGGTTGATTCTGAACGGAAAGCCAGAAGAAGCTTTGGCGCTTTTGGCAAAAAACTATAAAGTAACCACTCCGAAGCTCAAGGTGGGCTTACCTAAAGGACGGAAAGCCACGGCTTTCGGCGTCTACACGTCCAAGAACGAGACAATCTCGGTGCTCAACAGCGATGTGCTGCTGAATCCCTTTGTAATCCTGCACGAGTTCTACCACCACCTGCGAAGCAGAGGCGTGGACAAGCAGCACAAGGGCACGGAAAAGAACGCGGACAAATTCGCCGCGGAATTCATAAAAGCATACAATGCGTCAGCCGCGCTGGGAAACTGAGCCAACCGTCTTATTCTTCGGTTACTTGAAATGGCACCTTTTCACCCTTGGAATCGTAAACGGCAACGTTCTGCGCATCGGCAAAGGGATAGCCAACTATCATGAGTATTCGCCCGAAGAAGTGGTTGATGTCCACGTCGGAGGGGTTTATGTTTCCTGAAGGATGAGAATGCACCGTGCCGACGACGGAAAAATCCATGGGCAGCATGTGAAACGGAAGATTTGCGAAGCCGTACCCGTAAACGGCTAAGGGAGGAACAACAAGGTCAGTAACTTGAATCGCGTTCTTGCTTTTTTTGCCGCGGAGAAGCAGAAAAGTTTCTTTCGGGTAAAGCCGCTTTGCACCTTCGAATATGGCATCCAGCAAATCTTGTGGAATCTGAACAATCGTAGATGTTGCCATGTGAAAAACCAAAACGGTTCGAGAGTTAAGTACTTTTGCCATGAATCTGCCACAATTCGACATTAACTTCGCCGTCAGCGCCGAAACACCGCTGGGTTCTTACACCGACAAAGAAAACCAAGAAAAAGATGGCATTGAGAATAAGAGGCAAACTACGCTTTGGCGCTAGGAACGGCTTTTGCAGACTTTGTTGTTAACGCGCTCTCAGAGACAATTGCCGCTCGCTTGATTTGTTAACCAGTAGTGCCAGTTGCATTGTAGTATTTTTGCCAGTTAATCTTGTAGAGAGCCACCAAAGGTATCAGCCCACCATATTGCGATGGTGTTACGTCTAAGCCGGAAATGTACGCTACATCGAAGTATGTGGGTGTATTACCTGTCTGAGTTGCTTGAACTCCATAGGTGTTGCACCATTGTTGTTCTGCATAGGCCATTAACGTGTATATTGTGGAGTTTTGACCCATAGCATTCCACACGAATTGCCCCGTTTGGTTATCCACGGAACCGAAAGTCGTCTCGTTTGTCCATTGATAGTTTCCAGTCATGAAACCCTCCTGCATAAACCTGCTCTCAGCTTCGCCAGAAATCCTCGCCATCCAGACCCATTTACCATCGTCGCCGTAACCTGCGAATCCTGCAGTGTAAGTCGTTCCACCTGTGGAACTTGAAGTTGATTGACTAAAGCCCAAGGTCACGAACACAAGGACATAGCTAACATTGTACAGCTGCAGCATCTTCAGAGATTGCGTTTCATTAGCCATGAAACTGTACCCCACATTTTCTATCTGCGTGGTGTTTTCAGTGGTATTATCAACTAGTGTAGTAACATTCCCTAAGACAGACAACCACTCTCCGTAGTCCCACCAAGCACTCACAACGGATGGTGACTGAAGATTAGTTCGCATCCAATTTAACATATCCAGCCATTGTGGTACTGGCGTATTGGGAACAATTGGGAGACTGGAATCGGTTATTGTTAATGGCGCGTAAGCAGAAGAGTACACTCTAGGCACACCAGACGTTTGAGGTGAAAACGCCAGAGTAGTCATTAACATGATGAATATTAGAAAAATGGCTATGCCGCTAAATTCTCGGCTAACATGCAATTTACGGCGCTTTGCTTTAACCGTATTCGATGCTTCTTTCAGCAATATGTAGAAGGGTTTCAACATGCCTACGATGCCCATGGCTGCAAGAAGACCGAATGCTGGAGCCAGAATCACAAGCAGCCTCACCATGGAAGCCGCGAAATACAGACCTGTTAAGCCGAAAAGCAATAGGAAAATGTTTCTGTTGGTTGGATTTTTCAGTGTAAAGTACAGACCTGCTAGGAAAAATAATATGTAAATCCCAAATTCAACATAGATCTGCCCCCAACCAGTGATTTGGTGCTCAGCTACTGATGCTAAGATTGCCGCGCTGCTACGGGAAAAGGGATTAAGCGTGGCCCAGAACTTACCCGCAATGCCTGTTATGTCACCACCATGCCACAACAAGGCAAAGCCCCCGACCAGAACCGCAAGCACTATGACCGCAAACACGGTTTTGTTTTTAGGTGACACAGTAATATGCCAAAGTTCCGTTAAGCAGAGCAGAACAAATCCACCAGCGACTACCAGCACAGGGGCCGTGAGAAGATAATTGAGATTAAGATATGTCATGTTAATATCCAAGAACAAACCTAAGCCAAAAGCTATACTGTAGGAAAGCAAAAGATGATGACTGGCTCTTTTTAAAATTATCATAACAAAAACGAAGATTGTTACCAAACCTAATAGGTAATATGAAGCTCCCCAACCTCCGCAGAAGAAGGCTACCGCTAATCCTGCAACAAGCGAATATTTTATGCTGGACCCTAAAGATCGAGTTGTATCAATTGCTCTCAAGAAGAAAAATATGAACAAAACTAGACCAAGAACTCCCACCGCTTCAGTTTCATACCAACCGAGGTTATTTCGTCCAATGACAGAGGGATCCAAAGCAAGAAAAAGCGCTGCAAGCAAACCAACAGTTTTTCCACCCATATCTTTGCCAATTAAATAAAGCACCAAAACAGATATAGTTCCCAGTATTGGTGGCAAAATCGAGCAGAAATTCATTAAGCTGATATTTACGCCTATAAAAGACACAATATCATACAATGCAGCACCCACAAATGGCAAAACAGGTAAGGATTGAGCCATGTCTAATCCCCAGGGGTAGTTTTGCTGCATGTCAATCCAGTGAGTAGGCCAGTAGGGTGATAACAAACCAAAGTGAACCATGTGACTTGTCAGGCTGTACTCGAAAAAGGAGTCAAATTCGCCAAGTTGCAAGGTACCGCTGGGTATTTCCCAGCGGATTGGTAGGATGCGAATGGCAAAAGCTATGAAACCTATTAGTAGCAAAGCCGACAAATACAGAAGAGAATTATGGCTTACAGTAACATGTAATCTGCCCAAGCTTTTAAAGCCGTTAACGATGCTTTCTCTTGATAGTGACTTATTTATCTTAATTGTGCCTCCTCTTTTCTTAAACCTGACGATTTCTACAGCGCTTTATAGAACTGGGTTGTAGACTCCCATGTTTTCATTTTTTGTCCTTCCACTATCATGCGTTCATGAGAAATAAAATTATCGCCAAATTATACCCAAATTATTCCCAAAAGGCACCTAAGAAGCCCGCCCTTACAGAAACAAAATCACTGCATGATGCTCTTCCAAACATTATCTACCGTGTTCGATTGAAAGGGCACCACTGGGCATCGGCATAGTGGCTGGCTTTCACAATTGGTTCGATTCACATGCCAAGGTTTTATAAAACCAGGGTCGGCACCAATTTCTGCTCAGATTAAGAGAATCCTACGGGATCAAATATGGCGACTAGTCGAATAAAGATTTTAAGAAAGAGTGAATTAAAAAAGGTGACTTAGTGTATAAAGTTGCCGGGATGGCAGAGTGGATAACGCGCGGGCCTTGAGGCAAAGGAACAGCACAAGCAGTTCCCAGCAAGTAAGCCCGTGGACCTTCTGGTCCGCATGGGTTCGAATCCCATTCCCGGCGCCACAACTTTAAGCTTGTTTTTTTTTACGAAATTAAGCAAACGCTATCTCCTAAAAACGCGTCAGTTCAAATTCGAACCCGCCGAAATGAACTTGCAGGTTTACAATAGCCTAAGCCTTTGAAATCATTCCCCTTTATCCCTCAGCCATTGAAAAACGGGTTCTAAGCACAAATGTTATATTCACCCTTATAATAGAAAGTCTCCCAAGAGGGGGAAAAAATGAAGCAAAAAGTAATTGCAATATGCCTTCTTGCACTTTTAACAATTGTATCCGTTACATCTATTATGTCTGCTCGTGGCATTGGCGAGGGACAATGGATTACAGGCTATACAGTCAAAGATACACAGACAGGACAAAAGCTAGTCGAAGCTGATTTTGCAACCAGCAGCAAACCTACCATATACGCCCCAATAATATCGGGAGAGGAGCTTACAGTAACATTCACCGTCAACGTATTCACTTCAGGGGCTGGCAACCTAAAACTCTCAACCTACATGCAGAAGCCAAGCGGAGGTCAATACTGGGAACTTGTCCCAGATAATTATGATTTAGGTGCTGGCTATACGCCAAATCAAGCATCTATAGAGTTCAGTTGGACGCAAGGAACTTTCACGATGATATGTTATGGCAATGCACCCAGAGTTACAAAATCTACCAACTGTACGCTAGTTCAATTGTCAGCCGTAGGTGCCACTGGTATTCTGGACGCCATTCAAGTTACTGTCCTAACTGCTGGAGCGGACGAATATCAAAGCCTCTACAACCAAAAAGAAGCTAAACTGCAAAGCCTAATAGACGCTGGCGTCGCCGCTGGATACACTGAAATGTACGAAAGCATGCTCAACCAGTCGCAGAGCTTAGTAAATCAGGGATATGTGAACGACGCCATAGCTCTCTTGAATGCAATTCCATCTTCTGGAGAACCCATGGGATCAGCTTTGGAAACGATTATGTTACCTGCAATCGGAATCAGCGCGGTTGCCGCAGTGTTATTCGCCGTTATGTTCCTGAGAGCCAGAGGAAAAAACAGCTACACCCAGATGGTAATCGAAGATCAAATCAGGGACTTAGAAGGGCTAACGCTGAGAGCGGCAAGGCTTGATAGAACAATGTCTTCAAATTTGGAAAGCATTAAAGACAGGCTAAAGAATCTGACTGGGATGTGATTCAACACGCGAATATACCAAAACAGTGTGCAGTTGATAGGGCTCGGCTCAGCGGGAACTAACATCGTAGAAGCTTTCATGAAAAACAAAAGAACCATGGAACTTTTGAAAAGCGATATTACAAGACTTTCTCTTATGGCCATTGATATAGCTGATCCTGAAATCAGAGCCCTACAGGAAAGCTATGACGAAATATTGAAATCAATGGTTAAGGCGGGCATACCAAACGAAAGACTGCGACTGATTGCGCAATCAGTAAAATTTCCAACCGCCGAAGCAATGTTTGACTTCATTAACCAAAAATACAATGAATATCTAGTTAAAGAAGGCGCCGTACTTAACTTTCACCCATGGCTTGACTCCACAATGGCTATACCTCCAATGGCAGGAGGCGCGGGTAGAAGAAGAGCACTAGCCAAGGCAATATATGCCTTAAACTACTATCAACTCGGAATAATCAGAAATTTCGTAACCGCATTCAAAGAACAAGCGCTCTCATCAATAATCACCCCAACCGTGATCGTAATATACGGATTAGGTGGGGGCACTGGAAGCGGCGTGTTTTTCGATTTCACTCGGCATTTGCGGAAAGTCCTAGGATCCGGTGTGCCAATCATAGCTTTTGTCATAGCTCCATGTAGTGGAGATGACCCGCCAGCAAAGGGATGCTCGGCCTTCACGGCTATGAACGAACTGTCTCTGCTGCTGAACAAGGAATATAATGAATATGTCACCAAAAACTATGGCGAAATCTACCGGAATCCTTTAAACGCGCTCATTTACTTGCCGCTACTGCCTGCATACAGCAAGGTAGGAAACATCGTTGCTGCCAGAAGAGAAATGGATGAAATGATCGTGGACATGCTCTACGTTCTAATGGACTTCGATTTAGCTGATCTATTAGGTGGAATAGGGACAGAAGTTGGGCTCACAGACAATTACGTCCACACGCTGGGCATGGTAAAAGTAGTATACCCGCTGGACAAGTACATATCAGCCTTCAAAGTAGACTTCGAAAAGAAACAACTACTGTATGAGCTTAGAAGGGAAAAACTCGACATCTTGGATAGAATTCATAAAATTATAGAGGGCAATAATGAAGAAACACGGAAACTCTACAAAAACTACCTCATAAAGAGCGGTACCTACGACGAAGAAAAGTTTGAGGAGAAAATCAAAGGAATCATATATGGCAATCCAAGGCTTGAAGAAAACTTGGCGTTACACGTTAAGGGCATAGAGCTGCAAGCGAAAAGCTGGATAAGCGAACTGATGAGGTACCTAACAACCATTAACATGATGGGAAAGACCGGGCCAATAGAAGATGCCATAGTCAACTTAACGCTTCATAAGAAAGGATCCAGAAGAAGGGACAACCTGGAAAGTTTACTCACCTATTTCACGAAAACATACCTTGATTTCCCCGAAAGCAAAGCGTCTATCTTTGAGCGTCTGGAGCAGCTAATTCCCAGTTCGCAAGTCTTCACGGTAAGACAGAAGAAGATTCTGGAAGATTTCATGAATCTCGCAGAACTTGCAGACAAAGCTCTTAAAATCCTCAGGTTTTACGATGAAACAAGGTATTTTGCTGAAGCCCTGATCAGATACTATGAGGTTCTCCCCGAGTCTAAGGCTGAATTGGAAGAATTGAAAAGCATCCAATCTGAACTGTCAACGCTCTACCTCTTAGTGCAGTTAATGCTTAGAACGCCATTCGATGAAGCAAAGATTATCAACGAATACCTTACCTACCTAAACGAAATCATAAAAAGATACATTGATAAAAAAGGCGTTGTCGACTGCGAACTTCTGAGAATAGAAGAGCAAATTAAAAGGAAAGAATTCGATAGAACAAAGCAGCAGCGCGAGGTCAGAAAGATCCTTAGCATGAAAAAATACGCTAGAGAACAACTTGTTCATATCGAAAGGGACCTGAAAAGAATTCAAGAAGAACACGCCTACGTCTGTTCCGATCTTGAAAAAGTGGAAAGCATAATCAAATTATATGACGAGCTAGCCAAAAAAATTGAAGTTACTTCAGATTATCGCAAGAGATTGAACAGGATAGTGGATTTGTACAGGGAATATGATCAGAGGATTACCGCAATCACACAACCCAAAAGCTACTATGAAAAATCAGCGGAAATCACCGAAAAAGAGAGAATAAAAATAATCTTCAAAATATTGACTGAGCAGGAAGAGACCCTTACCGAAAAGAAAATAATCAAAGACATACTGGATATGCAACACTATAAGGATTACATAAAAAGCCTAGTGCGAGTTTTTAAGACACCAAGCGTCATGGGATTCAAGCCATCCTATAAATCGGATTACATCTGGGTAACCGTTGAAGCCCCGCCGAAGCTATGGAGCGAAGACCTATCACAAGAGCTGTACACCGCGCTAGCGGCATACGTCACCAGCGAAGTATCAAGGACAATAACGGTGCGAGTGATCGAGTCTCGGGACCCATGGGTAACGAAAGTCTTAGTTGTGGGAGGCAGAGGAAAACCAGAGCATCTTGAGGCATATGATGAGATGCAACTGCTATACAGCAAGGCAAATGATTTCGAGAGGCGTCTTTCTCGTTCCTACCTACTCGAGCACGGAGTTGCGGCAACACAAATCGTTAACAAGATAAAAAACAATTACCAGACGAAACCCGCGGAGAAAAAAGAAGCCAGTGCTAAAGCTTAGCTCTTAATCTGCTCCTAAACTCTTGGCGATAGCTCGCCATTCATCCTCTTTTATTGAACCCTTTTTTATTACGAAACTCTTTATTGCCCTCACTTTTTTCTCCATCGAACTAAACATCTTGGTTACGTCGAAGCCTCCAACGAATAGGACTACATCTATTCGGTCATAACCATCTTCTACGTATATGGGTTCACTTATGAAAATAGATTGGAGATTGGCTTTTTCTTTAAACCAGTTGGCTATGTCTAATTCAATTTTTCCCCTTGAAAGTTTCTCCTTGAGTTGAAGAGGCAAACGGAGAAGAACATAAATCACTGATGCACTCGAAAGGTCAAATTTCAAAAGAGGCCTGGATAATGCAGAGCTAAGTATGTTTTTTATGGAGCCATACATGCTGAAACTGGCTCCTGTAGCGGACAGAACCGTGTACATTTTGACATCAAAGGCTCTAGACAACTCGGAGAGTTCTTGAACAAACGTTTCCTTAGCCGACACTATTTCTAGCAGGTAGTTGAAAAAAACGTTGCCTTTTAGTACAGAGCCGCTTCTGTCGACTCCTATGTAACTTTCGAGTTGATCCCTGTCTAAAAGCAAAAGAGATGCGAAGCCCTTTGATGCACACATTCCGATGGACGAAAAAGCATTAAAATGAACATCGGAAACCTGCATTTGAGAGGGCAAAACGCCGAAGGCTACGGTATCTGTGTTCCACTCTTTGAAATGTGAAATCAAAGCCGGCAATAAACCACTACCAACACCATCCCATAAAGATGATACTATCACCGCTCCACGCGAGTTGCTTACAGATTTGTCTTTTAAACGCGCAATGAGAGCGCCATCGTTCTCAACGCAGGGCAAAACTTGGAACCAGAAATGCGTGTCAATGTTGAGGTCCAAACCCAAAATGTTGTCTGGATTAAGACTGGATTGGCTCCATTCAAGAATATCTTCGCTGAACTTGTCAATAAATATGGGCAGAGGCTCATCTTTCTTCTCCATTAAAGACCCCTTCAGAAGAATCTTTATTGGATATTCCCCTACGCATATTATAGTTGGTTTATGAAAAGTTGGCTTTAGAGGTTCAATATGCTCTTCTGGATTTTCAACAGAATCCAAAATAGGTTTTTGCTTGCTCTTGCCCTCTTTAACCATTTTGCTTTTTCACGGTAAACTTTAAGAATAGTTGGACAAGATAAGGTTTTAGGTTAGTGCATTTGAAGTCAGGGGGAGTTGTGGAGATTGGGAGTTCGAGACTGGTTTAGAAAGCGAGGGCAAAAAAAGAAAGGGAAAGAAGGTGCGCCTGAACCAGAAAAACCAATGGAGCGCTTGGTTGAAGAACCGGAAGAATTAGCCTCAGAACCTCCAACTCAAGAAAAAGGAGAACCAACTCCAAAGCCTGTAGAGGAAGAGACAGAAGAGCTGGCTCCAGAACCCTCTGCTAAAGAGGCAGAAGAAACAACTGTAGAGCCTGTAGCGGAAGAAACAGAAAAATTAGCTCCAGAACCATCAACCGAAAAGACAGAGGAACCAACCACAGAACCTGCGACTGAAGAGAAAGAGGAATTAGCTCCAGAAAAACCTACTCAGGAACCGGAAGAATCAACTCCAGAACAGTTAGCAGCGGATGAGCCAAAAGAATTGGTTCCAGAACTACCCGCTCAAGAAGCAAAAGAACCAGCCCCAGAGCCTGCAGTGGAAGAGACAGAAGAGCTGGCTCCAGAACTCCCAGCTAAAAAGACGGAAAAATCAATGCCAGCGCCTTCGTGGAAATTTGCATTTCGAGGCTCCTCTAAAAAACGCAAGCAAGAAAAGAAAGAGAAAGAAAGTGCACCTGAACCTGCGTTTCTTAAGCTCCTGATTTTGCCGATTACGCTTGCTGCCATGCTTTTAGGATTATCAATAATGCCGCTTTTTCCGCAACCATTGCCGGCGATTCTTGCCTTTCTGATAGCTTTTCTCGTATACAAGAAACCAAGAATTGGGATGCCCATAGGCGGCTTGGTTATTGGGCTGGGCTTGATGTATAACCTGTCCAAAATGAATTTCATATCGATGCTGGGTTCCACTCAAACTCGGGAAGCATTTGTTTTTGTTTTGCTTTTCCTGTTCATTGCTCTTCCCGTAATTTTTCACAGTCGGAGAGCTGTTCTTTCCATTGACCTCGGCATTATCGCGGCGATCTTGCTTTTCTTCAGCCAAACCTACTTTCTGGCCATACCCTTGATTTTCACGGCTGTGGTCCTCTTCAAAAAGGTCTCGTTTCTATCTGTTGTGTACTATGGGTTAATTTCGGTGCCTCTTGAAATAATGCAGTACTTGAACTTGGTCTTGCCGATAGAGAGGTGGGATTGGTGGGTTGAACCTGGTACAAGTCCTCCCGTTTATGTTCCTTTAACACAGATTTTCACGAACGTTCAACAATCAATGCTTCAATTTAGATTGTATGATACATCTCTTATTGTGTCCTCGATTTCTGATCAATTTACGATGGAACCTCCTGTGATGCCGCATAACGTGCTTGAGATGGTGTCTCACTATTTTGATTCTCTGCCTGGCATTCTTATGTTCTTGTTTATGGTAGTTGGCATAGTTACGGCGTTTGTCTTCTTCACCCGCTCGTTCCTGGCGAAGAGCAATATCGTCTCGCATGGTGAGAGGCTTCTGCCTACTCTGTCGGCAACCGTTGGGGTCGCATTATTCTTTATTTTGGCAGCTGGTCTTCAGGGTCCGTTAGCGTTTAGGGTTGATGTTACTGGTGCGCAGATGGCAATCGCCACTTTTGCGACGCTGTTATTCACGTTGCCAGCCTTCCTGATTGATTATGCTCCTAAAGAAAGAGCCACAGTCGATATGATATTGGAAAAGGCTAAAGAACTTAAGGCGAAGCTGCAGATTTTTGAGGATGAACTGTATGAAGTCAAGAACAATCTTCCAATCTCCTGCGGTCCTTTTGAAGTAAAAGTAATGATGGTTAGAGACAGGCTTAACGATATTCTTGCCAAGGCCTCAATGAGATTAGAGGACGCATCAGAAATAGATAAGATATTTAATGAAATAGATAGCTTGAGCAAGGAAATTGACAATTTAATGGCTGAACTGGACGTTGCTGTTGGGGAGTATCAAATATTCGTTAACTGCGAATACTCAAAATGGCTTGGGATGTTCAAGGATATAGGGTTAGAAACGGAGTTTACTGCAAAAACGCCTTTTCAACAAGGAGCGCCTCTGAAAGAGAGAATAGACCAAATTAAAGAAGTATTAGAGGATGGGCGGTCTCTTACCAACGAGATTATTAAAGTCGCGGAACAAGCTTATGAGGTGATGAGGTCTTTTTATGACCCTGCTCTTCCCGAAAAAAGCCAGTCAATAGCGTTTGCGCAGAAAAAGCTTGAGGCGAAAGCAACTCCTTGGATAGCTTTAGATGCGCTTTTCACCGCGGTTACTAATTGGAATAAGCAATACAAGGTTCAAATTTCCGAGTCGGTGGAGCATCTTCGGAACTCATTAGCTTCTATTGCTACTTTAAGCACTCAGAACGGAAGTTTGCAACTGATTTTAGGTGATGATTTTCCGAAAATGATGGAAAACGCGAAGAAGGCTGAGAACATTGAAATGGACATCGAAAAAGGTACAATCAAAATCATTAACGTTATGACCATAAAAAACGTGTTTCAAAACGCGTTGATCATCGCCAGAGATGTGCTTTCGATTCTTTATGAAAAATTGAAGAATGGGGAGAAAACCCTTGAACTTTTGGCTCCTTCAGAGGACTTTTTATGGGAGAAAAAGAACGATGCTTTAAGGGAGCGGATGGCTTCTGCAATGGAAATGACATCGCCATCGTCAGAAGTTAAGCTTAGTGAAGTGTTGCAGAGCCTTCCCAAATTCTTGTCATACATTGACGAGTGCATAAAAACAATAGCGTTGTACAATGACACCGAGGAGCTTTTGCTTAACTATCCGATAGCGGAGAGAGCTGTTGAGAATCTGTTCAGAGAAAAGCAGCGTATCTCAGCCCAGGATCTCCCGTTTGAACTTAGGTATGCAGAAGAGTATCTCAAACTGTTCCACCGCCAAAAATACGGCGAGTTTTCTCTTGACAGAGCAAACATGTTGCTCACAAAGAAAACGTGAAAATGGTCCCCATGTAGAAGCCGCCGTTCAAATCCGGTCGGGTCTACCATTGGCGCGTGTACTGTTGAAAAGCAAATTGGTAACTTTTAGTGATTTTTGGTGATTTTTAGTTACTGTTAATAATGAGCTATGAGTGATTATTCAGCTTAACTTTCTTTTAGCGTTAGAGGATAAAGTGGAGTTGGTTTACTACGGGTTGGATGAGATTGAACACGATTTGTGGATACGTGCCTAAAATGATTATGGCGGCTACGAGGATGAAGATGGGAATAAGCAGTCTTTTCGGCTCTTTTATTCTGCTTTCGTCTTTGGGGTTTCTAGCGTACATGTAATTCACCAACCTTAACAAGTATGCGACTTGAATAACGCTGGTCAGAACACCTATAACCGCTAGCCAGCTCAAGTTCGCTTGTATTGCTGCGGTGAAAACTAAGTACTTAGCCATAAAGCCGCCAAGAGGCGGAACTCCCGCAAAAGAGAGCCCAGCTATCACTAAAGCTAAACTTACCAAAGGCATCTTCCTGCCTAATCCAGAAAAGTCTTCAAACGTTCTGAAGCCATGGTGGTTGATGACGCCGATCGCCATGAAAGAAAGCGCTGTGGTAATTCCTCCTATTAGGAAGAAGTAGAGGTTGCCAGTTAGCCCCAGCGCCGTTACACTGGTTATGCCCACCAAGTTGTAGCCGACGTCCGCCACACAAATGTTCGCTATCAAACGCTTCACGTTACTCTGAATCAACGCGAACAAGTTGCCCACAATCATGGTTAACGCGGCCATCACCGCCAGCATGAACGTCCAGTTCAGCACGCTGGGCGGCGTTAGGATGAACACAAGAACTCGTATCAGAACATAGTAGCTTCCTTGGTCTATCAAAGCGGATAGAAAGGCTGATGAAGAAGAAGGTGCTGCGGTGTAGGCGTCAGGTAGCCAGAAGTGGAAGGGCACAATCGCCGCCTCAATCGCGTAGCCAGCGGCTATTAAAATAAAAGCTATCAAGAGCAGATTCTTGTCCGTTAAAGCCATTAAAGCCTGTCTCACAACCCAGAAATTCAAGCTGCCTGTTAAACCGTAAACTATCGAGAGACCAAAGACAATGAAGGCTGAGGCAATTATTATCATAACCAGATACTTCAGCGTGGAATTCAAGGACACAGGGTCTTTCTTGTAAATCATTAGAAAACTGGAGCCCGCTGCTGCGGCTTCCCAAAAAATGAAAAGCGTTAAGAGGTCGCCAGAAAACACGGCGCCTATCAAGGCTGCCGTAAGCATAATCATAATTGCGAAATATCTTTCGGAGGGTCTCTTACTAGGGTCCATGTAGAAAACGCTGTAGAACACGACAACCGCGCTGACTGCGATGAACATTATTGCCATGTAAATTGAAATCCCGTCTATCATAAAAGAGCTGGAAAAAGCGGCTAACGGCGTGCCTGTTAACGTAATATTGAGAAACGGCAGTGGTGAGGGTGGTGCTGCTAGACTATAATATTGTGATGTCAAGTTAGCCACCGCAGCACCCGAGACTAGGAAAACCGCTGAAAACCAAATCAGAGTCAAAGCGGTTTTGCGCTGGGTTTTGCGGATAACCCTGAAAACTGGGATCGTTAGAAGTGAAAAAGCGACCAAACTAATTATTGGAAGAGCAACATCAACAATGCCGACCATGATGTTTCACGTCTTAGATTATTGCTACCGTGTTAATCAGATTTATAAAGAATGCGGGATAAATCCCAAGAATAATCACGAAGATTACCAAAATACCCATAGCGAGCTTCATGTAATTAGGTACATCAACTATTTTCTTTTCGCCTTCCTGCCCTTCGGTTTTGCTCTTTGATTGACCTAAGAAAACGCGGTATATAAACCGCAACGAGTACGCCAACGAGAGAACAGTGGCGATGAGCATGAAAATCGTTGGAAGGGTGTAGAATCCGTCGATGCTGATTATTTCGAAGGCTCCTACGAATATCAGGAATTCGCTGACGAAGCACGCAAATGGAGGCGACCCGGCGATGCTGAGGGCAGCCGTGATTGATGATGCGCCTGTGAAAGCCATTTTCCCTGCCAAACCGCCCATTTCGTTGATGTCCCGCATCTCAGTTTGGTGCATTATAGCTCCTGCGGAAAGGAAGAAGAGACCTTTGCTTACCGCGTGGTTAACGATGTGAAGCACGGTTCCAACAATGGCAGCCGTAATAGTAATTGCCCCCACGATAGGCGCGGATGAATATAGAGAAAGCCCGAACATGACGTAGCCCATGTGGGATATGCTTGAGTACGCGATTATCCGTTTTATGTCGGTTTCAACCAGCGCGATGAACGAGCCGAAGAAGGCGGAGATGACGCCGAAAATGGCTAAGCCGTGAAGGAATGAAGATCCAAACGCTGTTCCCGCAACGGCTGGAAACACGGTACCCAACGAAAGCCGCAGTATTGCATAGGCGCCGGCGCTGATTATGACACCGCTTAGGAGCGCGGACATTGTTGCAGGAGCCTCGGAGTGCGCGTCAGGCAGCCACATGTGCAGCGGCACAATAGCCATTTTCACAGCGAAGCCTGCGGTGATGGCTATCAGAATCCACCTGGCGATGCCTGGATAACTCAGGAGCGCAGTCTGAACTGCAAACATGTTTGATAGGCCAGTTGTCATGTAGATGGCGCCTATGCCCAGCAGCACGAAGACGGCGCCGGCGTGGGTGAATATAAAGAATTTGAATGCTGCTCGGTAAGACTCTCTGTAGCCCCATCCTCCGATTATGAAATAGGCGGGCACAAGCATGAGTTCCCAACAGAAGTAGAACAGCAACAGGTTTGAAGTGATGAAAACGCCCACCAAACCTATAGAAAGCATTGATAGGAGAGCGTAATAAACGGGCAGGTTTTTCTTGCCTTCCATGTAGTTTATGGAGAAAAGCGCGGCTGCCAGCATGAGAATGAGGCTGATTATGGCTATTGAAGCGCTGATGCCATCCACGAACAGGGTGAAGTGTGCCTTCAGTATGGGAATCCAGACGTATTCCTCCTGATATATGGAGTCACTCGCGACGGTAGGGAGGGTTGAGAGGATAAGCCCTATGTTGGCCAATGCTATAAGCGCAACCAATATCCCTGCGGCTTTTGTTGATTTCTTTGCGGTTAAGTATGATAATGGAACACCCAAAGTGGGTAAGATGAACACTAGCAGCAGATTATATGGCACTGTGTAACACCTATAGCCCTTAATATCAGCATGAAAGTAGATATAAATTTATTATATAAAACGCCTGCAAAAAGTTGCAATTAATGTAAGAGCGATGTCTAAATTCGCCTTCACGGGCTTTAAGGAAGCAATGATGCTTAGATGAAATGTACGGTGTTTATCAGATTCATGAAGAGTGACGGGTAGATTCCAATAATTATCACGAGAACCGTCAACATAATCATGGCGAGTAGCATGAAGCGTGGAACTTCAAGGCTTTTTTTCTTGATTTCACCGAGTTTTGACGGCCCCAAGAAAACGTTTGATATGAACCTTAACGAGTATCCAAGCGAAAGAACCGTGGCGACAAGCATCAGAGCCGTTGGCCAAACGTAGAAGCCGTCGAGGGGAATCATCTGGAAGGCGCCCATGAAGATGAAGAATTCACTGATGAAGCAGGCGAATGGCGGTGCTCCTCCGAGGCTGAAAGCTGCGGTTGCTGAGGCTGTGCCTGTAATCGGCATTTTGCCCGCGATGCCGCCCATTTCGCGTATGTTCCTGAGTGAAAGTGAGTTCGTCAAAGCGCCAGCCGAGAAGAAGAACAGCCCCTTGCTCAGACCGTGCGTTACGATGTGCAGAATTGTCCCGGCAACCGCTATCTGCAGAAGTGAGCCGCCGGAGGTGTAGAAAAGCGACACGCCGAATAGAATGTATCCCATGTGCGATATGCTTGAATAAGCAATTATCCGTTTCAAATCGGTTTCTGCCAAGGCGACGAATGAGCCGAAGAAGGCGGAGATTACCCCAAATATTGCTAAGCCGTGCAGAAAATCAGTGCCGAACTGTGTTCCAATGACTGCGGGGAAAACCGTTCCCATGGATATTCGGATTATCGCGTACGCTCCCGCGCTTGTCAATACCCCGCCTAGGAGAGCGGACATCGGAGCGGGTGATTCTGAATACGTGTCTGGCAGCCAGAGGTGAACGGGAAAGATAGCCATCTTGACGGCGAAGCCTGCCGTTAAAGCTAGCAGTATCCACCTGACGAGGTCGGGACTCTTCGTCAGCAGGATGGCTTCTGCTTGGAATATGTCTATGCTGTGAGTTGTCATGTAGATGGCGCCGATGCCCAGCAGCACAAAGACGGCGCCTGCGTGGGTGAACACGAAGAACTTGAAGCTTGCCTTGTAAGAGTCTTTGTAGCCCCAATTGCCCACGATGAAGAACGAGGGGACAAGCATGAGTTCCCAGCAGAAGTAGAAGAACAACAGGTTTGAAGTGATGAAGACGCCGACTAGACCGATGGAAAGCAACGTTAAGAGGGCGTAGAAGATTTCGAGGTTTTTCTTGCCCTGCATGTAGTTTATCGAGTAAAGAGCCGCTGCAAGCATCAGCACCAGAGTGATGATCGCCATCGAGACGCTGATGCCGTCCGTAAATAACGTAAAGTTAGAGTTCAGCACTGGAATCCAAGTGTAAGTTTCCACGTACTTATGGTCTGGACCAAGAATCGCCGGCACAGTCGTTAAAATCAACGCTAAGCTAACTAAGGAAATCAGGGCTACCAAAAGCGCAGCCCACTTGGCAGATTTTCGTCCAACCAAGTAGACGAAGGGAACAGCAAACGTTGGCAGAAGTAACACTGACAAGAGAACGTACGACATTTGCTTACACTCCTATGCTTATTATCAGCAGTATCACGAGGATGATTAACCCTAGAAGCGCTGCTGCAAGATAATGCTGCAGACTGTTGGAAGGAATTTTCTCAGCTTTCGACGCAGAACGAACAGTTCGGTGAGCAATCAGGTTCAGCAAGCGCTCTGCAAGAGAATCAATAGTCTTCACTTTGGATGCCCCATCTTTTGTTCTGCCAGCAATCAAGTCCAGCAGCCGATCTGCCAAGGAGTCAATCACTTTTACCCTCTCTGCTCCCCTCAATGTCTTGCCAGCAATCACGTTCAGCAGTTGATCTGCTGCCGCGTCAAGGTACTTGTGGACACCGCCAGCAAAGCGGACAACCCAGTTGGCGAACACCTGTGGGAAAATCTCCAGAAACACAACCTCGAAGAACTTCACGCCTCCAGAGAAAAGCATCACGCCTTTGGCAACCGCTCTTTCGTAGAGGTCATCGAAGAAGTAGCCGTGACTCAAGAGTTTAGCCAGCGGGTTCGACGCGCTTCGGAAAGCTGTCATCACTGAGATTTTCTTGAAGTAAGTCGCGTAAACGAGCATCCCCACTGGGATGAGGATGGCGAAGAATATGCCTGTTTCCAAGCTGAGGAATGACCCTAGCAGGCTTGTTCCCGCCTCAACACCCATGAATGCGCCCAGCGAAGGCTGAAGGAAGCCCCACACGATGCACAGGACAGCCAGCACGCCTGCAGGTAGCAACATAATCTTCGAAGCTTCATGCGGGTTAAGTTTCTTCAGGTGCTCGGATTCTTTACCCAAGAAGATGAGCGTTATGAACCTGAGGCTGTAAGCAAACGTCAACGCCGTGGCAGCGTATATCACAATCACCTGCAGAAGGCTTCCCGCCTCCGTTATGCTGGTGATGATTAAGCCTTTGCTGAAGAACGCGGCGAACGGAGGCAAGCCACTAGTGGTCAAAATCATGATTAGGGCTAAAACGTAAGTTATGGGCATCGCCTTCTTCAATCCGCCCATCAACCTCATGTCGCGGGTGCCGAGCGCGTGAATTATGCCGCCTGCCAAGAGGAAGCCCAATCCTTCGAAGAAGGCGTGACTCATCGTGTGGAACAGGCCTGCGAACCAGCCCAGTGAAGCCGCCGCAGTTAAAGCTGAGCCCAGCGCCGCCATCATGAAGCCCAGCTGGCTGACTGTCGAGTAGGCGAGGACGCCTTTGATGTCGGGCGTGTACAGAGCCATAGTGGCGCCCAAGAAAGCGGTTAAGACGCCAATCCAAGCCACGGTCGGAAGCCAAGAAACTTGAAGCACTGCAATCATGGGAGCGGCTATCAAGATGAATCTGGCTATGAGGTAGATACCTGCCTTCACCATGGTCGCGGCGTGGAGTAACGCGCTGATTGAGGTGGGAGCTTCCATGGCGCTGTACAGCCACGTGTGAAGTGGAAGCTGAGCGGACTTGGCGATGGCGCCGCCTAAGACTAGGAAGGCAACCGCGGTTAATGTTGACGGTGGCAATGCTCCGTTAACGATTGCCGTTATGGTACCGTGGAAGCTGAACGTGTTTAGGCTTGCGTAGAGGATGCCGATGGCGGCGAGCAGTGAGGCGTCGCCGATGCGGGTCATTATGAAGACTTTGTTGCCTGCTTTGACGGCTTCGGGGCGGTTGGTCCAGAAGCTGACCAGCGAGTAGCTGCAGAAGCCTACCATCTCCCAGAAGATGAATAGTTGCAGGAAGTTGTCAGAAATCACGAGCCCAATCATGGAGCCGATGAACAGGAGCAGATAGAAGTAGTAGCGGGTCAGGTTCTCCTCGTGCTTCATGTAGCCTAATGAGTAAATGACGATTATGAGTCCGAAGAAGCCTACCAAGCAAGTGAACAGGACGCTGAGCGGGTCAATGTACACGCCTGCCGTTATGACTTGGGGAATCCAAGGAGCCACCAAGTTAATGGCGCCGCTCGCGCCCGAAGTCACGACGGGTATGAGCGTAAACGCCAAGAAGGCTGTGACTGCGGACACCGCGATTACGAATGCGTTTCTTGCTTTAGCGCTTGCGCGTGCGATTAACGGGACGAAAACGCTGGAGACTAGCGGAAGTATCCAAACGAGCCATGATGTTACGTCGGACAACACTTTAGTCTTCACCCTCTGCTTCGTCTGCTTTCTCTTCTTCCATTTTCACCAAGGCACCGATGTCACTTGTTCCGTACTTTCTGGAGACGATAACCAGCAGCGCAAGGATCACGCCGCTTACCGCGGTGTCGGTGGAGAAAGCCAGCACCATGAACGCTTCGCCTAAACCCTGCCCCATAGAAGAAGCAAGCATCACGAAATTCAGTGTTGCCGCAGTGGCGATTAACTCTACTGACACGAACACCTTCAACAGGTGGCGTTGGGTCAACAAGCCATAAATGCCGATGGCCATCATGATTAAGGATAAAATAACGAAGTCCATCAGCGTCCCCCGTTCCTTTTATCGTACAAAACTATGGCTATTCCTATAGCCACCGTCATTATGACTAAGCCCTGCAGTACGACGTCAACGGCTCTCAGGTTCCACAAGGCTTCGCTGAAAGGGACACCGGAGCTGGGAACTTTTGAAATTGGAATCGATATGAAAAGGGGGGGCAACGACAGAATCACACCTGCCACGAGGACCGTTAGCGCACTCCTCAGCGAGGTTTTCTGCTTGGGCTTTTCGCTCAACATTTCCCCGGATAGAAAAAGAACCGCCAAAGTGCCGATACCCACTGCAAACTGGAAAATAGCCACGTAAATGGCGCCGTTTGTCAGGTACAGAAGCGCGGTGAACATGAAGGTGCCTGCCAGCGCGGCGACGGAGTAGACGGCTTCATCGAGAAAGATTGCTAAGCAAGCCGAGATAATCAGTCCGACCGAGAGCACCTCAAAGATCATATTTTTACGCACCGTTTGTTTTTTGATGACTCGGTTCTGGTTTTACTACTAAGTTAGATTTATCAGTTGAGGCTAACTCGAAGACAACGGAGCTTTTAATGGCGTTTCTCGGGCAGCTTTCGGCGCACTGGTAACAAAAGATGCACTGGTCAAGATGGAACAGGGGTCTCCGTTTCCCTTCAACCTCAACCATCTCGATGGCTTTGGCGGGGCAGTCTCTGGAGCATAAACCGCAGCTAATACACAGGTCAATGTCGTATACTTGTTTACCGCGAAAACCCTCAGGAACCTCAGCTTTCACAAAAGGATACTTGCACGTTGCGGGTTTCATGAATATGCAATGAAACACTTCCTTTACCATAGGCGATACACGTGATTTCTTTGCTTTCTTGCTCATCTTTTTTTACACCACCGTAGGATAAACATAAGTAGCCATAGCAACGGTCAACACGAGTGACAGCACCGAAAGAGGCAGCAGCATTTTCCAGTTGGCGGTCAACACTTGGTCGATGCGCAGCCTTGCAAACAGGCACGTCACGTACTCAGTGATAATTACGACGGCTAAGAGTTTAAGCACGAACCATAGGCTGTACCAGAACGCTGGCAAGCCGAAGAACACTGGTCCGTATGGTCCCCCCAAGAACAGTTCCACCACAAGAGCTGCGCCGAGGACGATTTGCACGTCTCTTGTGAGGTGCAGGAACGCGAGTTTGCCGCCGCAGTACTCGGTTTCTAGTCCGCCGACCACTTCGCTGTCAGCGTGTGGAATGTCAAACGGGTCTTTCTCCAGCTCCGCCTGAAGCGCCACTATGAACAGGACGAAAGCCCAAGGTGCCAGAAGGATGAAGGGAAGATACTGGTTCGCCGCGATTGTGGATATTGTCAAGGTTCCAGCCAGAAACGCTGGCGCTATTGCCAGGAGGAAAAGGGGGATGTCGTAGCCGAGGAACTGGGTGAGGACTCTTGCCGCGCCGATGTCGCCGTATGGGTTGGAGGAAGCCCATCCTGACATGAACAGGAAAAAGTTGGCTACTGTGACTAAAGCCATGATGAAGATGAGGTCGCCTGCAAATCCTGACTGTGATATGGCGCTTGAGCCGTCGATTGGCAGGAAGCATATGGCGAAAACCATGACTGAGAAGGCCAAGATTGGCGTGATTCTGAAGACGTTTTTCTTGGCGTCTCGGGGGATTATTTCTTCTTTCGTCAATAGTTTGATGAAGTCTGCGAGGGGTTGAAGTATGCCTGCTGGACCTGCGACAGCTGGACCGACGCGGCTCTGCATTCGAGCTTCGAGTTTCCGCTCTACCCAATCGCAGAACAGGGTTAAGAAGAGGATGAACGTGAAGCCTGGAAATACAAGCACTCGGAAAATCAGCCAAAAGTCCAGCACTTCTTTTCATCCTACCTGTCAGTGCATGAGAAGCATGGGTCTAAACTTACGAAGTTCGGGGGGACGTCTGCGATGTTGCTCCCGATAGCGGTTGCTAGGAAGGCTGGAATGTTGGCGAATGTCGGTGTGCGTACCTTAACACGTTCAGGATATGCTGTTCCGTTGCTTTTGAGGTAGTAGAAGAGTTCGCCTCGCGGGGCTTCAACGCGGTTTACGGCTTCTCCAGCTGGCACAACCCTTGGAACTCTGACCCTGAAAGGACCAGTAGGTAGATTGTCTAAAGCGTACTCGATTATGTTGATTGATTCTTCAACTTCGTCCATGCGAACATTCATTCGAGCCCACGTGTCACCCTCATTGTAGGTTATCAGTTTGAAGGGAATTTCCCCGTATGCTTCGTAGGGCTCATCCTTTCTCACGTCGATGTCTACGCCAGAACCTCTTGCGGTGGGCCCGACAATGCATAATTTCAGAGCTTCTTCTCTCTTTAGCGTACCCACGTTCTTCATTCGCATCCTTATCGACGGTTCTTCTTCGTAAACTTTCTTGTAGAAGGGCAGTTTCTTTCTCAAATCAGCTAACATGCCTTTAATTTTGGGAATATCCGCTTCCTTAATGTCGCGTCTAACGCCGCCAACTGTCATGCCTGACGAGATAACTCGATTACCAGATATGATTTCAGTTATGTCCAATATGGGTTCACGGTCACGCCAGAAATACTGGAACAGAGTCTCAAAACCAATCTCAAGCCCCGCGTGTCCTAACGTAAGCAGGTGACTGTGCAGCCTGTTAAGCTCTAAGAGTACGGTTCTTATGTACTTAGCTCTCGGCGGCACCTCGGTTTTCAGAATTTTCTCGACCGTTTCAACGAAGCACGAAGCATGGCAAGCGTTACATATTCCGCAGATACGCTCAGTTAGATAAACGTCCTGCAGGTAGGTTCGTGATTCAGTTGCTTTTTCGATGCCTCTATGCACGTAGCCGATGCGTGGCTCGACGCCCTTCACGATTTCGCCTTCAACTTTGAGCGCGAATTTTTCAGGCTCCAACAGTGCGGGATGTTGAGGACCGATAATTACCTTCACAATATTTTCGTTACCTGCGGGTTCGGGTTCGCTCGGCGGCGTCGGTTTAAATTGTAGATTGTCAAGTTTAGCGTCTTTTCTTAACGGAAAAACATCGTCTGGCCAGTTGTCAGGTAAAACCAGCCTGCCAGGACTTGGATGGCCCTCAAAAACCACGCCCACTAGGTCGGTGACTTCCATCTCGGCAAAAGCCGCTCCTGGCATCAAGTCGTTTATTGTTTTGATTAGCGGTTCTTCTTTTGGAACTTCTACTTTTATGGTGATTATCCCGGCTTTGGAGGTTCGGATGTGGTAGAAGACGCCTATGGTTGCGCCGAGGTCAATTCCGGTTATGGCAATTACAGCGGTTTTTTCGTCTGCTTCCAGCAGCGCTTTGAGAACATCTCGGTGTGTCAAAGCGTCAGCTATAACTGCTGCTTTTCCAAGTTGCTGAGGCTGCACTTGGATGGATGTATCTTTAAACTTTGCCTGTAAGATATCTAATATATCAATTTCTTTTTGGCTCATTTTTTCTTTTCTTCTTTTGCTGGTTTTTCGGGTTTCAATGAGTTAAGGAGTTTCACAACACCGTCGATTATTGCTTCTGGCTTAGGTGGGCACCCAGGAATGTAAGCGTTAACTGGGATTACTTTGTCCACGCCGTTAAGCACATTATAGTTTCCTTTGAAGACTCCGCCTGAACATGCACAGGCGCCAATAGCTACTACGAATTTTGGTTCGGGCATTTGGTCATAGATGCGTTTCAATCGTTCGGCACATTGCTGTGTGACAGAACCCGTCACTAACAGGACGTCGGCGTGTCTGGGTGAGGGTTCAAGCTTAATTCCGAAACGTTCCACGTCGTACCTGGGCGTCAGTAGCGCGACGACCTCAATGTCGCAAGCGTTGCATGCACCCGAGTTAAAATGGAGCACCCATGGCGACTTAAGTCGTGCCCACGTTGCGAGTTTACTCATTGGGTTTGCCTCCTTCGAGGAGAATCAGGCTTGACGCGAGCAGCATGAAAAGGTAGAGAATCAAGAGGATAGTGTTTGTGCCTTCTGCCATGAACGCGGCAAATGCAAGAAGTAGAACTGCCGAGTCAAATATCACGAAGTAGATGAGGAACTTGTACAGTGAAATGTTGACTTTCAACCCGCGGAAATTGGCTCTTTCCCCGCAGGCGTATGACGCCTTCTCGCTCTCGCTTTGAACGGGCTTGGGTGAAACGCGTCGCCCGAGCGCGTATATGATTGAAGCGGTTGCAAGGATTAGTATGAATGCGACTATAGACTCAACAATCATGTATCCTGCTTCCCCCTTCCCTCAGGGCCATTTCAGTCATGGGCGATGCCTCAGACATTCTCTTATAATAATCTTCACACTTAGCTGTGCTTATGCCCATTTGGCATTTGTTATGAAACTGTGGTTTTGCATGAATATATATAAGCATATCGCCGAAAAAACTACACGAACATCCACCATTATCGAGAGTTAACAGTAAACTGTCTAAACAGAATTCAGTTCCGCTGCCAGCATCGACATCCGTTTTACTCTCCGTTTTTATTCGCTTCCCAACAGTCCGAGCTATTCTTTTAGAAGAATAGTACAGAGATTTAAATCTTAACCAATAAAACCAATATAAGTTACGGTCTTATCGCCAAAATGATGGCGAAAGAAACATTATTGTATTATATGCAGTAAGTTTACTCTGTTTCTGCTCCCCCATGCCATCTTCTTTCCAGATACAGGATTAAGCTGAATAAGCCTCTGCTGAAGATTATAAGTATAAGCACTGAGAATTCTTCGAACCTTCGCGTGACCGTCGCTTTTATGATTTCTGCACCAATGAAGAACTCTAGGCCCAGCGTCAAGTATCCAGAGAGGAACCGGGTAACACAAGACGGCTTGTACGGGTCCTTCAACTTGCATTGGATAAACCGAATCGCGACGAGAACCGCACCGAAAATTATCACTCCGCCTCCAATGAGGTAGATAACATTCGTGGCTATGTTGAGCAGAGTGTCACTTACAGCCTCAATACCTGGAATAAACTCGCTACTCAGCGGAGTAAAGACAGCACCTAAAAGAGCCAGAACTGCTATTACAGTTATCAGCGTAAGAGTTAAAGGGTCCATCCTTTTCGTCGGTGTCTGCACACTGCATTCTGCCATGTGTAAGGCAACCTTATGCCATAATGGGTTAAATCACTTAATAATATTATTGTTTCCACGAATGTATTGATGAAGCAATGTTGATTAATAATTGCACTTTGAACTGGAATTCAGTATTATTTTACTAGTGTATGCATCAGATCTGTTTTAGTGACTACGCCCAAAAGTTTTTTGGGATTAGCTCGGTCAAAAACTAGGACGCGACCCGTTTCATGTTCGCTCATTCTTTTGAAAGCGTCGAGTGCAGTTTCATCAGGGTAAGCGACGGCAAGCTTCTGCCGCGTTATTTGACCAACAAGCGTCGTGTCTCTCTTTTTTTTCGCGACGCCTGCAGCTTCTTCCAAGGTGACCCATCCAACAGGTTCACCTTTCTCATTTATTACTGGATACCCGATATGATGATGGATAGCCACAAAACCTAAGAATTGACTAACCGTCATATCATGCGGCACTGTTTTGATGTTCTTAGCCATTATCTCTTTGATCTTGATGTGAGCTAGAGCATCTGTTTCTCTAAGCAGCAGAACAGGAAGATAACCATAAACCTCTTCCATCTCCTTAGCCTCCTTGAGAGCTTCCGTTCTCTTCTTCATCGCCGCCACAACAATTCGCTCAAAGACCTTTGGCTCCTGCTCTATAACCCACGTGTTGATAACACCGTTTTTGACTGCTTCATAAAAGAAGTCCTCTCCAACCTTAGTTCGGATTAAAACGGTTGACCAGCCCTTCAGGGGATAGGCTCCTCCAACGGATATGTCCGCAAGCTCAGAAGTAAAATCCGTACACGTGCGGCAGCTAGGCAGAATGTGGTCTTCAATTTCAGGTAAAGGAATTTGGATCATTCCATTTTTAGTTTGAACTTCAAACTTTGCAGATAAATTAAACCGTTTGATCTCTGAAGGCTTGATTTTGTATTTCTCTGCTAGGTACTTCAGCAAAGAGCTAAGTGAAAACGTTCCGAAACAGAAAAGACCAATTGTTATCTTCAAGTTACCAATGATTTTATGTTGCCAAGCCTCCATCTTGCGGAGAGCCAGCACGTGGCAAGGCACTCCCACGAAAGCGATGCTGGCTCTTCCGTATGAATAAACTGCGCTTCCGTAAGCTTTCGCGACGGAGGAGGGAAAAAACTTGCTCCCTATCGCTGAGAGTATGTCATCGGGCACTAAGGCTACCGAAGGCTTAGGTTTAGCTGGGTTGTCAGCTTCAGCTTGTGAGACTATAGCGCTGTCGAAAAACTTGGTTTCGATACCATACTTCAAGAGTGCGGTAACAACGGCGCCTCCACGGCTTTGCTCTCTTAACGCTGGATCTACTGCTTGGGCAAGCACGATCTTTCGGTAATAGCCCAACGCCTCATTTTTGATTGGTGCATCTGCAACGAAGCTCAGGCTCCTTAGCAAGAGGGCTTCAGAATGAGGGCACATTTCGTAGCAGATTGGACATAAATCTAGGTCTTTAGAGCAATCATACAAGCGGTGTACCTTTTCTCCTTTTATATGCAGCGCGCTAGTTGGGCAGGCGGCTTCGCATGCCCCGCACAAAGTGCAAAATCCCGAATTAATGATTCGCTTCTCCAGTATATTGTAGGCTATAAGCGAATTACCGTTTGGGACCACAAGCACCCCCATGAAATTATGAGCTTCTGGATGCTTAAAAAGTTAGTTACTGAACGACGCGACGAGCAGAACCAAAGCTTTGCAGAATAAATAGCAATAGCAGGGAAAGAAATTAAAATTTAATGCACAAAAGCATTTCTAATACCAGTGTTTCTTTGTTAAGTAAAGTGCCACAACAATACACAAAGCTCCGACAGCCATCACCAACAAGTTAACTGCGCCAGTGGTGTTGATACCGCGCAAGGTGAAACTTATACCCAACGCGAATAATATAAAACCAAAAAGGAAGAGAAAAAGAATAACCCTTATTCTATTGAAAAAATATTTTTTTTGCCATGGTATCTGCTCACGTGCTTTTTACTGAACTGAATAAAGTTAAGTTTTTGCTCTTTATGTATGGGAGTTATATTTCAAATTTTTTGTGTATAAGTGAGTGGATTGGATAACTGTGTGAGGGGAATAAGAGAGAAAGAGGAAAATTCAATCCAAAAGACCGAAATGAATGTTACAACAATAAGCGTGCAAGTTCATTTCTCAAGTATTCCATCACATAAGCAATTGACAATTCATCAATTTCCTTATTCACAAGTATAGTCATTCTGATTCGCTTCACTGCTTTGATTCGCCTTTTCTCGTTGTTCTTTTAAGCGTTTCAACCTCAATTCAAGCATCTTTTTTCTTCTCTGCTTTATCCAATAAAAATAAACTACTACAACCACAAAAATTAAAACAGCGTATAGAAATACAGGATAGGAAAGAAAATTAAGCCACAACTGGGACATAGCTTTCACTGTTCTATTAAATTCTTTCAGGTTTTACCTATATGTTTTTGCTATTCAAATTCTCCACCGCACATCGGACATTTCGCTGGAAACTCCTTTGAAAGGTTCTGTAACACGTATCCGCAGTACCAGCAGAGGTAGTTCGAAACCGCCTACCTATATAAAAGGGAGGGGGTAGCAACCGAGAGCAACAGATACAGCGCTTCTGAAACGCCAAACGTCCTGCAGAATTCTAACCGCGACAAACATCTTCGTTTTTCTGTTGTTTATGCGAAATCAGCTTGGAATGTGATTCTTTTGTCTGAAAACGTACTAAACCTTTTTATACGCGAGTTAATGGTGTTGGTATGTCACATTAATCATGTCATCATTGAAGCTTTTGAAAGCTTTAGAAAGCCATGAAAAATTTTGTGGCAGGAGAAAAATAAACAATTGGAAATGCAGTCATTCAGAGACTTACCGTTAAGTATGGAAGTCTTAAAAAGCGTTGAAGACCTTGGGTTTGAAAGTCTTTTTCCGATTCAAGCTCAAGCAATAATGCCCCTGCTTGAGGGCAAAGACGTCATCGGGCAAGCGCGAACGGGAACAGGCAAAACCGCAGCCTTCGGAGTTCCCATGGTAGAAAGGCTAAACCCTGAAATCAGAAACGTTCAAGGTCTGGTTTTGGTGCCAACCCGAGAATTAGCGGTGCAAGTTGCAGATAACATCAAGTTATTCGCGAAATACGCCAAACTAAAAGTTTTGTCAGTATACGGCGGAGAACCAATCCAAAGACAAATACGCGCGTTGGCAGGCGGAATTCACATAGTCGTGGGAACACCAGGTCGCATAATCGACTTGCTTAAACGGCGTATACTAAACCTGTCCTCTGTGAGGACTTTGGTTCTCGACGAGGCAGACAGAATGCTGGATATGGGATTCATCGAAGACATAGAATACATCATTGCAAGAACGCCATCCAACAGGCAGACAAGCCTCTTCTCAGCGACAATAGACCAAACAGTAATGAACGTCTGCAACAGGTACATGAAAAACCCTGAAAAGATACTTGTAAGCAAAGACGAAATCGCGCTCACACAGATGAAACAGTACTACATGGTCGTGAACAATCACAGAAAATACGGAGCCTTATGCGACCTTCTAAGGGAAAACCACGTAGGCAGAGCCATAATATTCTGCAAAACACGCAGAGGCACAAGCGCTCTAGCAGAAAAACTGAGAAGAAAAGGATACAACGTTCAAGCCTTACACGCAGGCTTCACTCAGCCCCAAAGAGACCGAGTAATCAACGCGTTCCGAGACGGAAAACTGAAGTTGCTGGTCGCAACAGACGTTGCAGCAAGAGGCTTAGACATTCAAGGAATAACTCACATAATAAACTATGATGTGCCGTTGGAAGCGCTAGTTTACTTCCATAGAATTGGCAGAACCGCCAGAATGGGACAGGAAGGAACCGCCATAACACTTGTAGGCTACGGCGAACTCTCATACTTCAACGACATCAAAGCCTTAACGAAGACAACCATAGAAGAAATGCCGTTTGAACAGGATTCGCCCATTCAGGGCTTCTGCTAAACCACTAACCATAATAGGGGCGAAAAACACAATCTTCCACGAGGTTAAGACCCGAGAAAATGTATAGAGACCCAGTTTGCGGCATGGTTCTAGACGAAAACACGGCCAAATACAAAATCACCTATCAGGGCGAAACTTACTACTTTTGCAGCGTGACATGTAAGAAAAAATTCAAGAGACGCAAAACCAAATTCATAAAGTAAGGCGCACCAACAAAAAAGCATGGAATAAGAAGTCTCGCGTCCTCGTGTATGCGGCTGCTAAAAGTTCCAGATAACCGCAGGCAGAGGCGCATTGATTTTAAGATGGATGGAAAGCGAGAGTGAATCAGAGTTTTTCTTGTGGTGAAATGTCCATCATCGTTAAGCCAGAAACTGGTTTCGGGTAAAAATCCGTGGATTTTTCGGGTAATCTCCAGTTTTTTTGGGCTATTTGCCAAACCGTTTCTGGATTTATCGGGTTAACTAAGAAGGCCAGTTTAGCTTGTCCAGTATCAACTTTTTTCAAGGCGCTTCGGGTTGATTCTGCGTAGAGTATGTGCTCGTCCATTTTTAGTTTGCCAACTTTCATTATGTGTTTGAAAACAACATCGCGCAGTATTACCACGTCCAGAAGGCATGCTTCCTTTGGACAACTAGCGTTAACCAGTTCAGAAGCGGCGTTTTCATCCTTCAAGAGTAAGCCATAGGCTTTTGAGCCGTCATAGACGGCAAAAGCGTGCTCTTCACTGTGATTTTTCAGGAAACTTTCTAGAGCTTCGGCTGTTGGGGCGATTTCTGAAATTGTGAAGAAATCGTTGAGCGACTTTAAAGTGTCGTTGGTCAGCTTGGACTCTCTTAGGAGCCTATGCGTTGGCAAAACAACAAGCCCTTCATCTTGAACGGGAACCATGTAACACATATGAAAATTGAAGGCTAAATCTTCTGTCCACTTACCTTTTTTTCGCATTTCATCCCTGTAATCCACAGCGCTTTCGTATCTGTGGTGTCCATCAGTGATTACGAGTTTTTTGTTTTCCATGGCTTTCTGCACGAGTTTAAGGCTTTGTGGGTCAGTTACCTTCCAAATAGCGTGCTTCACGCCGAAGGGGTCTTCAACTTCTATTGTGGGCTTTGTCTTTGTGGTTTCAGCGAAAAAGTTGACGGTGACGTTGTCAGGGTCTGAGTAAATTAGAAAAACGGGTTCAAGGTCTTTCTGAACCGCACGCAGCATGTTCAATCGGTCAGCTTTCGGTTCTTTATAGGTGACTTCGTGCGGGAAAACCGTGTTTTCGTCGTAGGAGTAAAGGCGCATGGCAGCAATTAACCCGGTGCGGGTGCATGTTTTTCCGTTCAGCTTGAAATTTTGTCTGGAAACGAAGACTGCGGGTTTTTCGTCCTTGGATAGTATGCCTTCGCTTAGCCATTTTCGGATTCGTTGCTGCGCTGTTTCGTACTTGTGGTTTTCTATTGGCAGAATCAGGCGGCAGTAGTTGTATCCTGATTTTTCGTAGTACTCTCTCTGCAGGGCAGGGTCGATTTTGTCGTAAGGCTGAGTTATCAGATCTTTTGGGTCACCTGCTTTTTCCGTGTAGCGTATGGCTTTAAAGGGTTTGATGTCGACCAAGCGGTTTCAGCTCGCAGATTTTTCCAGTGCTTCGATTACTTTGTTGGCTATTTGGATGCCTGCTTTTTGTTGGGCTTCTTGGGTTTGGGCGCCGATGTGAGGCGTAGCGATCACATTCTTGAGGGTGAGTAATTTGCTGTTTTTTGGCGGTTCCTCTTCGAAGACGTCTATGGCTGCCGCTTTCACTTTGCCTGAGACTAGCGCTTGGTACAGGGCTTCTTGGTCAACCACTCCGCCACGGGAGCAGTCGATTATAATCACGTCGTCTTTCATCATGTTGAACTCTTTTGTTGATATCATGTGTTTCGTGTGTGGTGTGAGGGGCACGTGGATGGTTATGAAGTCGGCTTTGGGCAGCATGTCATCAAGAGGGACAAAGCGGTCGAAGACGCATTCTTCCACCACGAGGACTTTCATGCCTAAGGATATGGCGAGTCGTTCAACTGTTTTTCCGATGTAGCCGCAGCCGATTATGCCGAGGGTTTTTCCGTTGACTTCTACGCCCATGAGTTCGTCTTTTTCCCATTTTCCTTGGCGGAGAGACAGCGTGGCTTCCACAATGTTTCTTGCGAGAGCCAGCAGGTAGCCGATGGTCAGTTCGGCAACGCTTACGTAGGACACGTGCGGGGTATTTACCACCATGATGCCAAGTTCCTCTGCTTTTTTCAGGTCGATGTTGTCCAAGCCTTCACCTGCTCTGCCGATTACGCGGAGTTTTTTGGCGTTGGCGAGCATTTCGGCGTTGATTTTGGTTGCGGATCGTACGATGAGTGCGTGGTAGTCGGCTGCGATTTCGGGGAGTTGGGGTTTGGGTGTGTTCCAGGCTTTTGTGATTTGGTAGCCTTTTTCTTCCATGAGTTTTATGCCTTCGTTTGCGATTTTGTCGCAGATTAGGATTTTATATGCCATTTTTTAGCTTCCATATTTGGTTGATGAGTGTGAGGACTTTTTTGATTTCGGTTGGGGTCCATTCGCCCATGTGTCCGATGCGGAAGGTTTTTTCTTTTAGTTTGCCGTAGCCGTTTGAGATCATGTAGCCTTTTTCAGCTAGTTTCTGGTTGAGTTCTTGCACGTTTTTTCCGGTGGTGTTTTGGATGCATGTCACGGTTATCGATTCGTATCCTGGTTCGGGGAACAAGGCGAAGTGTTTTTTTGCCCACTGCTGTGTGTACTCTGCCATTTGTTTGTGTCTCTGGTAGACGTGGTCGTAGGTTTCTTCCAGCAGGAGGTCCATGCGTTTGTTAAGAGCGTAGAGAAGAGGAATGTTTGGGGTGAAGGGCGTCTGGTGTTTTTTATCGTACTCGAAGATTGTAGCCAGATCGGTGTAGCTGCCTCTGTTAGGCACTTCTTTTGCTCTTTCTATCGCCTTGTCCGTGACGAGGCTGACTGCGAGTCCTGGTGGCAGCGCGAAGCATTTTTGTGTTGAGGCGAAGATGATGTCGCAGCCGATTTCTGCGGGCA